>JABLXP010000008.1 GCA_013178045.1 Bacillota bacterium | reverse complement strand
CTCGATTTTGGACGAACACCTTATCCATTGTTTAAGAGAAAAGAGCGTTTTTAAGAACTGGCCGCTGGAAGACATCATCCCCAGCAGGGAAGCCTTTTTTGCTTTTCTGCAAGAAAAATGGCGTCGATTCCTGGAAAGCACGGCCAGAGGAGAGAAATTCACCGAGGTCCCCTTTGACCATTATGACATACGGGTGTACATCGACAACCTGTTCTTAGAAGGAAACTTAAGTCCTGTTCCGGTTGCGAGTACGGAAGGTATGCCCGAGTGGGTCCGGGCAGGTGTGCTTTTCGATAAGCAGGCTGAGGAAAGGCGCAGGATTAAGTGGCTGCTAGAGAAGATACGAAAAGATATACCTGGAGAAACGGCAACCCACAGGGACTGGCAGCGCCTGGCCGTTCTGTGGGCGGAATTGATTGTACTCAGCGGTGAGCTGAATCAGGACGTAAAAACTGGAAGTAAACCGCAAATTGAGGAATTGCACGATGAATTGGAAGAACGCTTTGCGAGCTGGATGCTCGTGCGCTACGGTTCTTTGGCCAACCTTTCTTACACGTCCAAACCGGTAATGGTGCATCACATACCCCGTTATCTGGCTCATCTGCGTGCCAAAGAAGGAGCAAAAAACATTGCTCTGCTCGTAATTGACGGTCTGGCGTTAGATCAATGGCTGGTTATCCGCAATTTCCTGAGAGACAGGTGCCCGGCGTGGCGAGTCGAGGAAAACCAGGTCTTTGCCTGGGTACCGACGTTAACTTCTATCTCGCGGCAGGCACTGTTCGCTGCAGAGCCGCCCCTGTATTTCAAGGACTCTTTAACGACAACCTCGAAAGAAGAACAGCACTGGCATAAATTTTGGGAAGACAGCGGGGTCAGGAGGGGAAATATCTACTACCGTAAAGGTTTGGGTGACGAGTTGGCAAGTGAAATTGGAGAATTTTTAGGATCACAGTTCGAGATCGTGGGTATGGCTATAGATAAAGTGGACAGAATCATGCATGGCATGGAGCTGGGAACAGCTGGTATGCACCAGCAAATCAGACTGTGGGCCGAACAGGGTTACCTGATACAGCTAATTGAACATCTCCTTAAAAACAAATTTGCCGTCTATCTGACTTCGGATCACGGTAATATTACGGCCAGGGGGAAGGGCCGTTTGCCGGACGGGGTCCTGGCTGAGTCCCGCGGTGAGCGGGCCAGAATTTATCATTACGAAGTTTTTCGGCAGCAGATGATGGAAGAAATAGAAAATGTCATCTGTTGGCCTGGTTTTGGTTTACCCCAGGGTTACTCCGTTCTGCTGGCCAGGGGCCGGTCGGCCTTTGTTTCTGAGGGTGAAGAAATCGTAAGCCACGGCGGAATATCTTTGGAAGAGGTTGTCGTTCCTTTTGTCAGGATGTGGGAGGAGCATTGATCATGGCATTAAATATCGGTTTTGACCGGAGAATTAAGCTGGAATGGCTGGATGCCGCCGCCTGGAAAGCCGCAACGGAAACAGACATTGCTGAGGTACGGAAATACCTTGATGATTTCTTGCAATCAGAATGTCGAAGTAAAGAGGCACGCAGGAAGACCATAACCGTACTAACTCGGATTTGGGTGAGGGTACCGCAGAAACATCGGTCATTACAGGAGCGGGCTTTAGGAATTTTAACCGAGGACGGCCCCGATACAAGACTCTGGTTGCACTGGGGCATGACGCTTGTGGCATATCCATTTTTTCGCGATATAG
The DNA here is from genome assembly GCA_013178045.1 of Bacillota bacterium. NCBI lineage: Bacteria > Bacillati > Bacillota > Bacillota bacterium. The sequence continues at coordinate 78,893 of JABLXP010000008.1, read as the reverse complement.
CGGATATTATTGGTCGTCTTTTGACACTGCAGAATGAAGTTTCTCTAGAGCAGATTTACCGTCGGCTGGCGGAGCGGTGGGGGGAAAGGTCAACTGTTTGCCGGGCGAGCCAGCGAGTTGTACGTTCGATGGTAGACTGGGGCGTTCTCCAGGATACGGCCGTAAAAGGCGTTTATATCCCCGCCGCCAAAAAAGGCCCGGCCAGCGCTAGTGTTCAGTTATGGTTTTTAGAAGCCCTGCTGTATTCAGAATCCACCCCAATGACGATCCTGCAACAATTGCCAAAGTTACCTTCAGCTTTTCCGTTTCACCTGGATATTTCGGTGGCGGATATACGGCAATCTAAACGGTTTGAAATACAGCGTCAGGGTTTGGATTTAGACATGGTTACAATCGTACACCGGTAATGGTCGGGTCTGTAGCTCTTTGGTGGTGGAGCCCGTAGGCGGGCCTGGAAAGTAAGGGGTCCACTCTTGGGTAAGGAAGTTGCCTGCTACCTCAAACGCTACGACCCGACAAGGAAGGTGAGACAGTGCGAAACATTCCGCCAGATGTGCTGAAAAGGATTCAGGAGGAAATGTGTCGCCCGGAAGGGACGGTTGAGTTCGATTACGTTTCTGAAACGCTTTTTGATACAGCTCTGCCTCAGGAGGTCATTTTGGAACTGGCGGCCGGAGCCCACATTTTCCAATTGGTGCGCAACGAGCGGTTAGAGTTGTTATTTTATCATTCCGCTCCTGGCACAGGAACCCGCGTGGTCACGGTGGATCTAACGTCTGTTACCCCCTGTTTTCGGGTATATATCGCGCTTGTGTGGTCTCCTTTGGAAACAAGGCTGTATGTAGGCCCGAGGGTTCCCGGGGGAAAGCTGGTGCGGGCTGAGGGGCGACCGTCCCCGGTACAACTCAGGGTGGGCGAGGATGGTCGTGTTTACAGGATCGGCGATACCAGCTTGGCGGTGGGCCACTACTCCGTGCGCTTGGGCGGGCATTTGGTGTTACAGCCTACAGCCATAGAGGCCTGGCGGAACACGGTGCAAGCGATGGAGTTGCTTAGAAAAGCAAAGTCAGAAGAGGATTACGCTTTCGAAGTGATTTTGAGCAACTTCATAATTGTTACACTGGTGACAGGCTTTGAGGCCTACTGCAAAACAAGGTTCCTGGAGCTGGAATCAGAAGGGATTAACTCCGACCTTGAGGCCTTAATAACTGCCTTTTACTCCCAACGGGAGAGAGCACATTTCACCGCAGACGATTTGAAAGAAGAGGCAGTCGCCAGGAACCGGACAGTACTTCAGAAGATGGTCGGGGATCGACGTATAAACTTTCAGGATTACGAGGAGGCGAAGAAGGCGTACCGTAAGGCCTACGGCATAAAGTTTGGCGAGATAGGAGTCTCCTCCAATGATCTGGCGCTGCTCCAACGGCTCATTCACCACCGCCACAGGGTGGTGCATTTCAGCCCGTGGGAAAGCTTACTCCCAGTTGCCTCGGGGGAGCCTGAGTTCTCCGATCAAAAGCTGGTGGAAAAGGCCGTCGATTGTTTCAACCGTTTCGTGAATAGGCTGCACGAAGCTACGTTGCGCCTGCGCCCTTGTAAGTAAAGTGTCATTTAGCACATTATCTGTTGAATTTCAGGATAAATTACTCAGGCCGGCTGCCCCAATTTGCAAGATTAGCAAATTGGGATTTGCCAGCTTTGACGGGTTGGTCAAAGAAGTGTAGAAAAGGGTGGGCATACCAACAACCGCGGAAGAGCCCCCCGATCACTTTTTGGGCAGGCTCGAAAAGAGAGGGATCAAGGTGTACCAAATCGTCTGGGAAATTCTTAATCGCCCGGATTAGCGCGATGGTGAGCAGATTCCAATCTTAGGTCAAGACACTTTTGCTGCCAAAGAAATCGGATGCCGCTGCAGTTGTGACCGCACTTAACTGCTGTCTTTCCTACTGGTGGCTCCTCGTTTTTTCGGATTGTCGTTACTTACCGTCAACTACAACATCAGTACCGCATGGACAAGAATGCGGGAGAAGAGGAGTGAGCTATGAAGCTTGAACGAGTCAAAATCCAGAATTACAGAAGCATCAAGGAGCTAGAGTTCGAGGTTGGGGACCTTTGCGCCCTGATTGGTCCTAACAACGTGGGCAAGTCCAACATTCTCAGTGCCCTTGCTTTAGTGCTGGGAGAAACGTGGCCAACGACCAGAGCCATTGAGCTTGCGGACTTTTACGCTTATTCGGATGGGGACATGGTGATCACCGTTTGGTTCGATCAAGAGCGTGAGACGCGGGGAGATGTTGGGAGTTCCGTGAAGTATTCGGGGATACAGTTCAAAATCGATAGATATAAGAGAAAAACAGGGGAAAAAGAACCTGGTGACCTGAAGTCATCGTTTGTGTGTGTAGACAAGGATGGCAACCCCGTCAACATACTGAAACGTCCGAATCCACAGGCGAAGCCGTACCAGAGCCCTGCGCAAGTTACTAGCGACATTCGTGGCGAACTACCTGCGGTAATTATCGATGTGGACAGGAATGCTCGCTATCATTTGTCCGGCAGTTCGCGTTCTATCTTCGGGCGCATGCTGGCTGATATCGCGAAAGAACTAAAAAAGGATTCTAAAAGGTTCAAAGCATTCCTGGATAAATTTGAAGAAGCCAGAGAACTCCTGCGCACGAAAGAGTTCGAGGAACTTGAGAAAAATCTTGCTGAACAATTAAAGCGCCACACTGGCTTACGGGAACTGTCGCTTCAGTTGGATGGCCTCGACCCTATAAATCTGTACAAGAACTTTTCAATCTTGTTCAAGGATCCCGATACCCCGGAATTGGTCGATTTTGAGCGCATGGGCTCAGGTGTTCAATCTGCTCTTGTAATGAGCTTGCTTCAGGTCTATCGTGAGATGAAGAAGGAAAACGCCATATTACTCTTCGAGGAACCTGAGCTCTATCTTCATCCGCACGGACGCCGACACCTGTTTCGTCTTCTCAAGGAACTTTCCGAAAATGGCGTTCAGATAATTTACACGACGCACAGCCAGGATTTTGTTGACCTGGAATCTTTTGAGTCAGTGAGACTGGTTTATAAAACTAAGGACGCCGGCACAAAGGTGAAGACTCCAGATGTATCTAAAGTAACAGGAGATTGGAAATCACGAGTTAAGCACCTCGCCGAGCCAAAAAACGAAGCCTTTTTTGCTCGAAAGGTAATTATCGTCGAAGGTCCGACTGAGCACTTAGCCATCCGACGGCTCGCTGATATGATGGAACCGACTTTGGAGCTTGACCTATATGATTGTTCCGTGATTGAAGCTGGAAGCAAGACCGCTATTCCTATTCTTGTAAGGATCATGGCAGCTATCGAAAAGCCTGTGATGGTCATTTACGATACGGATTCAGACAAAACTGACCCGCAGGACGTAGCTACCAACGAGAAACGTGAAAGGGACATTCAAGAAGCAGTCAAAGTACATGGTTCAGCTTTGACGTTCAAGTGCGATCCCTGCTTTGAGGCCGTGGCGGGAATCGAAGAGCCACGAAAGCATGAAAAGCCCGAGCACATGATGGTGCACCTCGATGCTGCCGGAGACTGGAATGGAGTGAGTGCGGAGCTTAAGAGACTTATGGAAGAGATCGTTAGGTTTGTAACCAGAGGAGATGATTCTTCTGATGGATATCCTTCCTGACGTTCTTAAACCGGGCCTTAAGGTGGTTTTCTGCGGGATGGCGGCTGGGAACCGGTCTGCATTGGGGCTTATTATGCCGGGCGAGGCAACCAATTCTGGACAGTACTCTACAGGATTGGCCTAACTCCTCGCCAGTTACAGCCACAAGAATATCGTATCCTTTTGAATTATGGTATAGGTCTCACCGATTTAGTGAAAAAGGCTTCAGGGAATGATAATACTTTAAAGAAAGAAGTCTTTAATATTGCGGGTCTTAGGCAGCGTCTGGAAAAAGCGTCTCCAAAAGTGGTTGTTTTTAATGGTAAGCGAGCTGCTATGGAATTCCTGGGTCGTCCCGTAAAATACGGGTTACAACCGGAAAGAGTGGGGTCATCGGCTGTTTTCGTCTTACCATCAACCTCGGGTGCGGCACGAGCTTACTGGAATGAACAATACTGGTTGGAACTTGCCGATTATGTAGTTCAACCGCCTAGCGAGCGCAGGAGTTGATATGAATGATTAGCAATAAGGTGTTGTATCTCGTCAAAGACAGTTCATTTGGATTGCGGCCTCCTTTAATGCTGGCCATTGGGGTTGAAGTACATGATGACTGGGTCGGCTTTCACAGCACAAACCGGGGGCACCAATTCTTTGGGAAGCTTGTGAAGGAGACAAAGAATGGGTTTGTCTGGCACCGAATAGAGGACACGCTGGAGGAAGGGCGCAAGGACTTCGGGCTTATAGAGTTCAAAGCCCTGACGCTTAAAGAGTACAATAAGAAAGTGCGCCCGTATTTAGTGGGTCCTGTTCCAGAATTCAATTCCACCGAAGAACTCTATGAGTTCTATCAGCGGGAATTCGGGCGTAGGGGTTATCATTATGGTTAACATAGTAACTCCGTTTCTAGAAACGTTCTAGAAAAAGATAGATAAATCTAGAAAACCATCTTGATAACTAAACTCGCGCCGCTTCTGATGGTCGGGCGGCGTGAGAGAATCAGGTTCATCACTCGTGCCGTTATCCCACAGAGCAGGAGAGCCCGTGCTTATATATGGGGATGGTGTTTGGAGAAGAAACTACTTGCTGATATGCTGGGATGTTTCCTTACTGCCTCGCGGGGAGGGGTCCATACTGCCTTGCTTGGATAATGCGCAGGTCGAGGGTTCGAATCTCTCCATCAGCTCCAGCCTTATTAATCAAAGGTTTCAGCCTCTAAAGTGCCCTCGCGAATGCACAGGTGCTAAGGAGGCTGATTTTATGCCAAGTGTCCTGGCCGTCTAGGCGCAGCCTCACTGGCGTCCCTTCAGCCGCGCTCCCGGTGCCAGATGTTTCTGAAATAAAAAAACCGCTGCGTCAAATCGCAACGGTCCCATAGAGGGAAGGATGAATAAAACTGCAAATGTATTATTACATTTTCCAATGCGCTAATCAATAAATCCAGAAGAAGTATATTGTATTCTTAACAAAGTTAAATTTACCACGCTACATCTGCTGTTGTCGCTGGTAGGCTATTCCTCTTTCGCCAGCATTCGCTTGTTTTCGGCCACCAAAAGGCGGGCACGTTCAAGCGCCTCGCGGACTGCCTGGGTCGCCGGACCACCCGTCACTTTTCTGGCCTCGACGCAAGCCTCTACCCGGATGGCCGCATAAACATCCTCACTGAAAACTGGGGAAAACTGTAGAAACTCATTTAAAGCCAGTTCTTCCAGGTTTTTATTGGCCTGCAAGCAGTGGAGCACCAACCGGCCAACAATGGCATGGGCCTCCCGGAAGGGAACCCCTTTTCTCACCAGATAATCGGCCAGGTCGGTGGCATTGGTAAAACCACCTTTTGCCCCCTTGTACATCTGCTCCTGATTGACCTTCAGGGTCCTTACCATTGGCGTAAAGACCAGCAGGCATTTCTTCACGGTATCCACCGCATCGAAGAGGGCTTCTTTATCCTCCTGCATGTCCTTGTTATAGGCCAGCGGCAGCCCTTTCATTACCGTCAGCAGAGTCATTAAACTGCCAAAAACCCGCCCGCTTTTTCCACGCACCAGTTCTGCCACATCCGGGTTCTTCTTCTGCGGCATGATGCTGCTGCCCGTGCTGTAGGCATCATCCATCTCCACAAACCGGAACTCATCGGTTGACCAGAGGATCAGTTCTTCGCAGAAGCGGCTGAGATGGACCATGATCAGACTGGCTGCAGCAGCGAACTCAATGGCGAAATCCCGGTCGCTCACCCCGTCCAGGCTGTTGGCCGTAATCGTCGGAAAACCCAGCTGTCGGGCCACAAACTGACGATCAATCGGAAAGGTCGTCCCCGCCAGGGCCCCGGAACCCAGAGGCATGACATTGGTGCGCCGGTAACAGTCCTCCAGGCGCGCAAAGTCCCGCTGAAACATCTCGAAATACGCCAGAAAATGGTGCGCCAGGGTAATCGGCTGCGCCTTTTGTAAGTGGGTATAACCGGGCATGATCACGTTTTGATACCGTTCTGCTCCGTGCAGGAGCACCGTCTGCAGTTCTACCAGGAGTTCCTGAATCTGGGCGATCTCATCTTTGAGGTACATGCGAATGTCGAGGGCAACCTGATCGTTACGGCTCCGCGCGGTATGCAACTTCTTGCCTACTTCCCCGATCCGCTGTGTGAGAAGCTTCTCAATATTCATGTGAATGTCTTCCGCTCCCACGTCAAACTCGACCCGGCCGGCCTCTATGTCCGCCAGGATCTCCTGCAATCCGGCGACAATCTGCATCGCTTCGGCGGGAGAGATAATCCCGCATTGCCCCAACATGGTAGCGTGCGCGATGCTCCCCTGGATATCCTGGCGGTACAGACGCTGGTCAAAAGAAATCGAAGAATGAAAGTCCTCGACCAGTCGATCAGTTTCTTTCTGAAAACGTCCTCCCCAAAGTTTCAATTCAATCCCTCCAACAGTGTCTGATCAAACTCAATGATTTGACCGCTAGCGCTAAGCTAACGGTCATTGAAACAGGATCAGGCTACGTAGTTTGGAATCAATTTATTTTAAACCACTCTTTCTCTCCATGAGCGCCCGAACTTTAAGCGGCAAGCCAAATAAATTGATAAATCCCTCGGCATCTTTCTGGTTATAGACCTGGTCTTCACCGAAGGTAACCAGTTCCTGATCGTACAATGAATAAGGGGAGTGTTTACCAGCTGGTACACAGTTCCCTTTGTACAGCTTCATCCGCACGGTGCCGGTGACGGTCTGCTGCGTACTGTCCACAAAAGCATCAAGCGCTTGTTTTAGTGGCGAGTACCAGACCCCATCATAAACCAGTTCAGCATATTTCTCAGCCACGATCTTTTTAAAGTGCAATGTTTGCCGATCGAGGCAGAGTTCCTCCAGTTCCTGGTGGGCTGCGTAAAGAACAGTACCACCTGGACATTCATAAACGCCTCGAGATTTCATCCCGACCAAACGGTTTTCCACCATATCAATAATTCCAACCCCGTTCTCCCCAGCTATTTTGTTTAGAGTCGCGATAAGAGTAACGGGATCAAGTTCCTGCTCATTAATCCGCTTCGGCACCCCTTTTTCAAAAAAAATCTCTACATATGTCGGTTTATCAGGAGCTTTTTCCGGCGGCGTGATCAGCAGATAAACATCATCCTGGGGTGCATTACGGGGGTCTTCCAGGTCACCGCCTTCATGGCTCAAGTGCCACAGGTTACGGTCCATGCTGTACGGCCGGTCTTTAGTAACCGGCACGGGAATCCCCCGCGCCTGGGCGTAGTCGATGGCGTCTTCCCGTGAACGGATATTCCACAAGCGCCAGGGAGCAATAACCTTTAATTCTGGATTCAGAGCCTTAACTGCCAGTTCAAAGCGGACCTGGTCGTTCCCCTTGCCGGTTGCACCATGGGCCACTGCCTCGGCCCCTTCTTTCTCCGCGATCTCCACCAGCTTCTTGGCGATCAGCGGACGGGCAAAAGAGGTACCCAACAGGTATTTACCTTCATAAATCGCCCCGGCCTTCAAGGTCGGCCAGATAAAGTCTTCGACAAACTCACGGCGGACATCTTCAATATAAATTTTGCTGGCCCCGCTTTTAATCGCCTTCTCGCGCAGGGGCGCAAGCTCTTCCCCCTGACCGAGGTCAGCACACATGGCGATCACTTCATAGCCAAAGTTTTCTTTCAACCAGGGGATGATGATCGAAGTATCCAGACCGCCTGAATACGCCAGCACTACTTTTTTCATCACTCTTTCTCCCTCCTACTTACTAACTCATGGTCAGCGCCATGATCGCCTTCTGGATGTGCAGCCGGTTTTCGGCCTCGTCAAAGACCACCGAATGCGGACCGTCCATCACTTCATCGGTGATTTCTTCACCCCGGTGGGCAGGCAGACAGTGCATCACGATCACGTCAGGTTTAGCCACTTTTAAGAGTTCAGCATTCACCTGGAAGTTGACGAAGGCTCTGGCTCTGGCCTCGCGTTCCGCTTCCTGCCCCATACTGGCCCAGACATCGGTGTAGATGATATCCGCTCCTTCCGCCGCCTCCCTGGGGTCTTCGACAACTTCAATCCTGGCCCCGGAAGCAGCCGCATCAGCACGGGCCAATCTAACAATCTCCTCCGAGGGTTTAAATCCCGCCGGGGAAGCCACTACCACGTCCATGCCCACTTTCGCCCCCCCAAACATCAGGGAATGGGCGACATTGTTCCCGTCCCCGATAAAGGCCAGTTTCAGCCCGGCCAGACGCCCTTTTTTCTCCAAAGCTGTCAACAGGTCGCCCATCACCTGACAAGGGTGCAATAGATCGGTCAGGCCGTTGATGACGGGAATGTCCGCGTATTTCGCTAGCTCCAGGACCTCATCGTGGGAAAAAGTCCGGATCATGATCCCATCCAGGTAACGAGACAAGGTCCGGGCGGTATCGCCAATGGTTTCCCCTCGTTTCAACTGAAGATCATTGGAACTCAAAAACAAGGCATATCCCCCGAGTTGATACATACCAACCTCGAAGGAAACCCGGGTCCGGGTGGAATTCTTTTGAAAAATCATGCCCAGAGTTTTCCCGGCCAGCACCGGGTGCGGTTCCCGGCGCTTTTGTTTCTCTTTCAAGATCCGAGCCACTTTGAAGATTTCCTGCACCTCGTCGGCTGTGTAATCGTGGATTGAGATAAAATCACGACCTTTAAACCGCGGGTCCAAATACAGATCAACCATAACTCTCCCCCTCTTGTCAGATTCTCCTTAACCTACACGTTCCTGGCGCTGCTCCCAGGTAAACTGGTCACCGGTCGAGTTTAAACCTTTGGTCTGCTCGGCCTGCAGGTATTCCTGCATAGACAAACAGGTCGCGCGGCGCCCGCTATGCAAACTGCGAATCGCCTGCAGTAAAGCCTGCGCTGTATCCAACGAGGTCAGGCAGGGCAGCCGGTATTCTGCCGCCAGCCGGCGGATCTTGAACCCGCCACGTTCGGGAATTTTGCCGCGGGTCGGGGTGTTGATCACCAACTGGATCTGTCCCCGTCGGATTAAATCGGTTATCTGCGCCAGGCCCTGACCGTTCAAACTGATCGGTTCAACCGACAGCCCGTGTCGCTCCAGCTCTCTGGCCGTTTCATCCGTCGCCAGCACGCGGAAGCCCAAACTAGCAAACTCCCTGACCACTGGCACCGCTTCTGCCTTATCGCGGTCCGCTACCGAGACCAATATCGTACCCGTTGGCGGAACTTTAATGCCGGCGGAAACCATCGCCTTGTATAAGGCACAGCTGAAGTCATAATCGATGCCCATGACCTCGCCCGTCGACTTCATCTCCGGCCCCAGCGAGATCTCCACCTGGCTTAACTTTTCAAAGGAAAAGACCGGGGCTTTCACCACCACATGGTGCGGCTGCGGCCACAAACCACCCGCGTAACCCTGGTCAGCCAAGGACAGCCCAAGCATCACCTTGGTCGCGACTTTGACCATAGGAATACCGGTTGACTTACTGACGATGGGTACGGTTCTGGAAGCGCGCGGGTTGACCTCCAGGACATAAACTTCTTCATCAGTCACCACGAATTGGATATTCACCAGTCCCCGCACTTCCATCGCCCGGGCAATCCTGGTCGTATATTCTACAATCTTATCCCTGACGTTGGGAGACAGATTCTGCGCCGGGAATACCGCCATGCTGTCGCCGGAATGCACGCCAGCCCGCTCAATGTGTTCGATGATACCGGGGATGAGTACCCTTTCTCCGTCACTGATGGCGTCGACCTCCACTTCCCTACCCCGTATGTACTTGTCGATCAGAATTGGGTGTTTGGGTGAGACCTGCACCGCTGATTCCATGTACCTGGTTAGGTCAGTCAGGTTCTCCACCACCTCCATCGCCCGTCCTCCCAAGACATAAGAAGGGCGAACCAGGACTGGGAAACCTAATTCATTGGCAATGGCCACCACTTCTTCTACCCGCGTGGCCGTCCGCCCCTGCGACTGCGGAATGCCAAGCTGTCGGAGAACCTGTTCGCAGCGGCGACGGTCTTCCGCCATATCAATAGCCTCAACCGAAGTCCCCAAAATCGTCACCCCGTGCTCAGCTAGGCCGCTGGCTAAATTGATGGCCGTTTGCCCACCGAACTGAACCACCACCCCGAGTGGGTTCTCCCGGTCAACCAGGTTCAATACGTCTTCCAAGGCCAGGGGCTCAAAATACAGTTTGTCGGAGGTATCGAAATCAGTACTGACCGTCTCCGGGTTGTTATTAATGATGATCGATTCATAACCGGCCTCGCGCAGGGCCCAGACGGAATGAACTGAACAATAGTCAAATTCGATCCCCTGACCGATCCGGATTGGCCCCGACCCCAGGACAAGTACCTTCGGCTTCGGTCCCACCGTGACTTCGTCTTCCTGCTCATAGGTCGAATAGTAGTACGGGGTAACCGCCTCAAACTCGGCCGCACAGGTATCCACCATTTTGTAGACCGGGATCAGGCCGTGCTCTTTACGCAGGCGGCGAATCGTTTCGGCTTCAACACTCCGCAGTTTGGCAATCTGGTAATCAGAGAACCCCAAGCGTTTCGCCTCCCAAAGCCGCTCCCGCGTCAGCGTCTCCTCGGTTAGCCTAGTCTCCCACTCCACCAGTTGCTGAATCTTGACCAGGAAGAACTTATCAATCCTGGTCAGGTTGGCCACCTCCTGGACCTCCCAACCCCGGCGGAAAGCCTCGGCAATCGCAAACAGCCGTTCATCGGTTGGATTAGCCAGCTTGTGTTCCAGTTCCATGTCCGTCCACCAGGGAGCCTCTGGCAAACGCAGGCCATAAACCCCAATCTCCAGGGATCGAACCGCTTTCAGCAAGGCGGCCTCAAACGTCCGGTCAATGGCCATGACCTCGCCCGTGGCTTTCATCTGGGTGCCCAGGCTGCGGTCCGCCAACGTAAATTTATCGAAGGGCCAGCGGGGCACCTTGACCACGATATAGTCAATCGCTGGCTCGAAGCAGGCAGAAGTCTTGCCCGTAACCGGATTGTTGATCTCATCCAGGGTCAGGCCAACCGCGATCTTGGTCGTCACGCGAGCGATCGGGTAACCCGTGGCTTTCGAAGCCAGGGCACTGGAACGGCTGACCCGGGGATTGACCTCGATCACGACATAGTCCAGACTGGTTGGATGCAGAGCAAACTGGATGTTGCACCCACCCTCAACCCGCAAAGCACGAATAATTTTTAGGGCCGCCTGACGGAGCATCTCAAACTCAGTCATGTTCAGCGTCTGGGTTGGGGCCACTACAATGCTGTCACCCGTGTGCACCCCCATCGGGTCGACGTTCTCCATGCTGCAAATAGTGATGCAGTTGTCAGCCGCATCCCGCATCACTTCAAACTCGATCTCCTTCCAGCCCAACACGCTCTGTTCCAGCAGAACCTGGCCGATCCGGCTGGCCTTCAGGCCGATGTCTACGATCCGGCGCAGTTCGGTTTCGTTATGGGCGATGCCGCCCCCTGTCCCGCCCAGGGTGTAAGCTGGTCGGACAATGATGGGGTAGCCCACCTTCTCGACAAAGCTAAACGCTTCCTCAATGCTGGTAATGATCACACTATCCGGAATCGGTTCTCCGATCTCCTGCATGGTCTTTTTGAACATTTCCCGGTCTTCCGACCGTCTAATCGCTTCCGCGGAAGTACCCAGCAGCTTAACCCCATACCGATCAAGAATACCCGCCTCCGCTAATTCAACCGCCAGATTCAACCCCGTCTGGCCCCCCAGGCCGGGAATCAACCCATCGGGTCGTTCCTTGGCAATGATCCGGGCCAGCGATTCCTTCGTCAGGGGTTCGATGTAAACATGGTCAGCCATGTTGTTGTCCGTCATGATCGTGGCCGGGTTGCTGTTTACCAGCACTACTTCCAGCCCCTCTTCTTTGAGGGCTTTGCAGGCCTGGGTGCCAGCGTAGTCAAACTCGGCCGCCTGCCCGATGATGATGGGTCCTGAGCCAATCACCAGGACTTTTTTCAGGTCAGCATGTTTTGGCAAAATTAACTCCCCCTATCCTCCTACCTGCCAGCTACGTCAAAGAGAAATTACCATTTAACTCTGTAAAAAAAAGTTTCCCCCCCGCATCAACCAGCCCTTCGGGGTGGTACTGTCGACCAACCGCTGGCAGGTAGGAGTGCCTGATTCCCTCCACTGTTCGGTCATTAAGGTTGCGGTGGGTAACCAACACATCAGTACCCACCAGGCTCTTTTCGTTAACCACATAGCCATGGTGTTGTGAAGTTATGTAAACTCGATTCGTCCTTAAATCACGAACCGGGTAATTACCACCGCGGTGCCCAAATTTCATTTTTTCCGTCCTGGCTCCCATGGCCAGGGCCAGCACCTGGTGGCCAAGCCCGATCCCAAACACCGGTACCCCGCCCAAGAGTTCTTTGACCGTCTGGGTGGTCTGTTGATATCCAGTCGGGTCACCCGGACCACCCGAGATAATCACTCCACTCGGCTGCCACTGCTGAATCTGCTCCCTGGTCGTTTCGGCCGGTACCACCACCAGGTCATATCCCAGCTGTCTCAAGGTACGCAGCAAACTCTGGCGCACCCCGAGGTCAATAACTACCAGCCGCGGACCACTGCCCGCCAGTTGATAGGGCTCAAGCGTGGAAACCGGCTGATCTGTCCGCCGGCCGCAGTTTGCGTCAGTTAACTCCTCCAGCAGCCTTTGTGGCTCGGCCACATCTTGCGGTTCTGTAGAAATCAGCCCCTCGATGGTGCCAAATGTTCTTAAACGACGAGTTAGCGCCCGCGTATCTATCCCGGCAATCCCCACCACACCAAACTCGGCCAGATGATCGCCCAGCAGTCCTTCCGAGCGCCAGTTGCTGGGAGTCGTGCTGATTTCGCGCACCACCACCCCGCTAACCACGGGACAGAAATGCTCCATCGCCTCCTGGCTGACACCGTAATTACCAATTAGCGGGTACGTCATTAGCACAATCTGTCCGTAATAACACGGATTGGAGAACAATTCTTGATACCCAACCATCGAGGTGTTAAACACCACTTCGCCCCGGCCGCGACCACCGGCGCCAAATCCCTGACCGTAATATATGGTGCCGTCAGCTAACACCAACACTGCCTTCATTCTTCTTCCTCCCAACTTTTTATCATAGCATAAAAACCGGTCAGACAACCACCATAAGTTTCCGGTTATGCCTATTTAGTGACCATGGTGCCGATCCCCTGATCCGTAAAAATCTCGAGCAGAAGCGAGTGGGGAATTCGACCATCAATGATGTGGGTGGTCGCGACACCGCCCTCGATGGCCTGCACGCAGCACTGCACCTTCGGGATCATTCCTCCGCTGATCACTCCCTGTTTGATCAATTTTGGGACATCATCAATCTTCAAAGCCGAGATGAGCGAAGATTGGTCTCCATACTGACCTAAAATCCCTTCTACGTCCGTCAACAGGATGAGTTTGTCGGCCTTCAATGCTGCTGCCAGTTCACCGGCGACATAGTCAGCATTGATGTTGTAGCTTTCGCCCTGTTCGCCCACCCCGACTGGCGCCACCACGGGTATGTACCCTTTCGCCACAACGGTTTCCACAATTTCTGGGTTGATCCGGTGGACGTCCCCGACAAACCCCAGGTCCGGCAATTCTTCCTCCGTCGGTCCCAGTTGCGTCAAGTATTTTTTCCGTGCCTGAATCAGGGTCCCGTCCTTGCCGCACAGTCCAACGGCCTTGCCCCCATGCTGGTTGATCAGAGCCACGATTTCTTTATTGACCTTACCAACCAGCACCATCTCCACAATCTCCATGGTTTCGCTGTCAGTGATCCGCTGACCCTGGACAAAAGTGGACTGTTTGCCGACTCGTTTAAGCAGGGTGTTGATTTCCGGTCCACCGCCGTGGACAATCACGGGGTTCATCCCAACATATTTCATCAAGATGACGTCCATAATCACTTTTTTTTTGAGGTCGTGATCAAGCATGGCATTCCCACCATACTTGATCACGATGGTCTTGCCGTAAAATTTTGTAATGTAGGGTAAAGCCTCGATCAGAACATTGGCTTTTTCCAGGGCGCTCAGCATCACTCATTCCTCCTCTGATTTCGGTCTACGACCGGTAACTGGCATTGATCTTCACGTAGTCATAGGTCAAGTCACAGCCCCAGGCCGTTGCCTCCGCGTCACCCAGCTTCATATCGACGGTGATAACCACTTCCGGCCGCGCCAGGACCTGCCGCGCTGCCTCTTCGTCAAAAGGTAAACCAGAGCCGTCTGCCGCGACTTGCACCTCACCCAACCAGATATCTACCTGGTCTGGTCTGAACTCAGCCGCTGAACTACCAATTGCCGCCAGAATCCGGCCCCAGTTGGCATCTTTGCCAAAAATCGCTGATTTAACCAGGTTAGACTTAACCACAGCCAGGGCGGCTGTTCTGGCGTCCTGCCGAGTGGGCGCGTGTTTTACCTGGACCTCAATCAACTTAGTCGCCCCTTCTCCATCACGGGCAATTTTCTTGGCTAGTTCTACGCAGACAAAAGTAACAGCCGCTTGAAACTGGGGAAAATCTATACTGTTTTCGGTTAAGGGCTGATTACCCGCCAACCCGTTGGCTAAAATGATCGCAGTATCATTGGTACTCATATCGGCATCAACCGTCACCAGATTAAAGGATTGCTCAGTCGCGGTGCGAATGGCTTGCTGTAAGGCAGTTGGAGTCACAGCTGCATCCGTGGTCAGAAAGGCCAGCATGGTAGCCATATGCGGATGGATCATGCCTGATCCCTTAGCCATTGCCCCAATCTTGACGGTCTTGCCTTGGATGGTTATCTCGATCGCCAGTTCCTTTTTGAAAGTATCAGTAGTCATAATGGCCTCAGCGGCCGCAGTTCCGCCGGCCTTGTCCAGCTTTTGCACCGCCTCACGAATTCCTTTTTCGATCCTCTCCATCGGTAGCGGCTGACCAATTACCCCGGTCGAGGCCACCAAAACATCCTGTGGGGCGATCCCCAGCAGTTCTGCCGCTAAAGCAGCTATGCGCCGGGCGTCAGCCACGCCCTGCTCCCCGTTACAGGCATTTGCATTGCCACTGTTGACCACAATCGCCTGCGCCTGTCCATTAGCCAGATGCTCCTGATTGACGAGAATCGGTGCAGCCTTGACTCTGTTCAGGGTATGCACCGCGGCCGCCGCCGCTGGCTTTTCCGAAAAAATAATGGCCAGATCTTTTTTGTTCTTATTTTTTATCTCCGCCTCAACACCGGCGGCCTTGAATCCATTTGGCGCAGTTACTCCCCCAGAAATCAGCGTAAACATCTTTAATCCTCCCGCTGTTAAAACTTCAAACTATGGATATAATCCTGGATATTCCAGTCCCTGCGTTTCTGGATAACCAAACATCAGGTTCATGTTTTGGATGGCCTGCCCAGAAGCTCCCTTGACCAGGTTATCGATCGCCGACAGGATCACCAGTCGGCCGGTGCGCTGATCAAGCACCAGTCCAATGTCACAGTGATTTGAGCCGGTCAATCGCTTCGTCTGGGGCAGCTCACCTGGTTCTAAAACGCGAATAAAAAATTTATCCGCATAAAAATCCCGGTAGACCGCATGCACCTCTTCCAGCCTGACCGGCTTAATTAATCGGCCATAAATCGTGCTCAGCATCCCGCGGGTCATGGGGATGAGGTGAGGGCTGAAGGAAACATACACCGGCCGTCCCGCCAGGGCGCTGAGTTCCTGTTCGATCTCTGGCGTATGCCGGTGAACACCCACATTATAGGCCTTAACGTTTTCGTTGCACTCCGAAAAATGGCTCCCTAAAGCCAGAGTCCGCCCGGCTCCGGACACACCGGATTTGGCGTCGATAATGATTGTCTCCGGGTCAATCAGGCCAGCGTGGAGCGCTGGAGCCAGCCCCAGGATAGCGCTGGTTGGATAACAGCCCGGATTGGCCACAATCCTGGCTGTTTTAATTTTCGCCCCGTAGAGTTCGGGCAGTCCGTAAACCGCTTCACGCAAAAGTTCCGGGGCACCGTGTTCGACATGGTACCATTGTTCATAAGTATCGGCCTGGTGGAAGCGAAAATCCGCGCCCAGGTCAACCACCTTTTTCCCCTGGCGAACCACTTCTCGCACCACCGGTACTGCCAGTCCGTGGGGTAAGGCCACAAAGATGAGGTCACACTGCGCTACTAAATCAGGTAAGTCCAGGGGCACGCACCGCACTTTGGTGTAGCGGGCCAGATTAGGATAAACTTGCGCGAATTCCTGCCCAATGTGTTCGATGGAAGTCACCTGTACCAGTTCTATGTCGGGGTGACGGCACAGCAAACGCACCAACTCTTCAGCAGTGTACCCATCACCCAGGATCCCAATCCTGGTCATGGTTAAAAACTCCTTCCCGATAAGATTTAAAAATTCTTTTATAATTATACAGTATATTGTATTAATATTCAATAACTTCCCAAGAAAAAATCCCTGAACAGGGATTTAACCTTAAAAAAAATACAATCTCTGGACCTTGACATTTAAGCAGGCAGGCCGGGGTCAGCTCCTTCTTGTTTCACTCGCTCCAATTCCAGCTTTGCTTTGCGAATGATTTGGGGCTGCATTAACAGGTCAAGTACCGTCCAGGCCAAGGCCGGGATCGCTAAAAACAGCACCTGCTCGCCGGGCGGCCCTCCCGCCGCTTCCGCAAACTCCCGGCTGTGTGGGACCAGTCCTGGGACATTCATGGACAGATAGGGATGAATCGCGGGAACAACATGACTGACATTACCCATGTCCAGCGAACCTTTACCCTCGCGGGGGCCGGTTATGTCTTTGACCCCCAGCGCCCGTAGATTTTGCTTGAACAGCTGGGCCAAGGTCTGGTTGGTAATCATGTTATCGTAGGACAACTCGAAGTTGTGGCAGGTGAGTTTGGTACCACTCATGATCGCCGCCCCTTGCGCCCGTTCCTTCATTTTTTCGACAACTTCGTTCAGGTATTGTCGGTTAGCTGCCCGCACATAAAAGCGGGCGGCCGCCCGTTCAGGGATGATATTCGGTGCCACACCCCCTTCGGTGATGATCCCGTGAATGCGCACTTCTTCACGGACGTATTGCCGCAGGGCATTCACTCCATTAAACAAATGAATTACGCCATCAAGGGCATTAATTCCTTCATAGGGACAGGCGGCCGCGTGGGAAGCACGCCCGTGATAGACAAATTCCAGGGCATCCATGGCCAGCGAGGTGATCTCCACGGTATTGCTATCTCCCGGGTGAAACATCAAAGCCGCATCAATGGAAGCAAACTCGCCGGCCTGGACCAGCGTAACTTTCCCCCCGTTGGTCTCCTCTGCCGGGGTCCCCAGGACGACCAGCTTTCCGTTAAGCTCCGGCATCACTTTGCTCAGCGCCGCGGCCGCTCCAACACTCGCCGTAGCAATCAGGTTGTGTCCACAACCATGACCCAGGTCGGGAAGGGCATCATATTCCGCCAGCAGGGCAATCGTTGGCCCCGGCCCCCGGCCAGTTAGCTCGGCCGCAAAAGCCGTTGGTAGCCCCGCCAGGTTCCGGCGGATCTTAAAGCCATATCTAACTAAGCACTGACACAGTAGGTTACAAGCAAAAAACTCTCGGTGCCCCAATTCGGGGTGGGCATGGATAGCCTGGCTTATTTCGATGAATTCAGCCCGATGCAGCTCAATCTCGTGCAGTAATCTGTCTTTATAGTGCCGAAACATGCTAATCACCTTCTTTGACTATCCAGTCCTGAGGATCATATTCCGCGTCCTCAGTCAATCTCCTGCTGGAAAAGATCGGCAAGTTCCGGCACGGTGATAAACTGTCTTTGGTTCGCGACAATAAAGTTTAAATAATGACCTCTATCTCCCGCCCACAGGTGGCACAGGTCCGACCACGCAAGCCGACCAGTTCAACGTGGTAGCCACTGCGTCTGATTAATAAGTGGCGGCATTGCGGACAGAAAGTGCTGCTATGTTCATCGCCAATCACATTTCCCAGATAAACGTAATACAACTTTTCTTTAGCCAGTTCCCGGGCACGGTGGAGAGTCGCTAGCGGGGTTGGCTCAAGCTCCAGTTTATAGTTGGGATAGTACCGCGAGAAGTGTAATGGCGTTTCCGGCCCCAGGCTGTAAACCCAGGCCACCAGTTCTTTTAGTTCTCCCGTGGTATCATTCAAACCAGGAATAAGTAAGGTGGTAATCTCGACGTGGCAGTGCTGCCGGGCTATTTCCGCTGTTTTTAGCACCGGTTTTAGTTCACCGCCGCACAGGCGGCGATAAAACTCTGGGGTAAACCCCTTGACGTCTATATTCAAGGCATCAATATACGGGAGCAGTTCTGCCAGTGGCTTTTCCTGGATGTAGCCATTGGTCACCAGCACGTTCTTCAGGCCAGTGGCCTGCGCCAGCTTAGCCGTGGCCAGCACAAACTCGTACCAGACCAGTGGTTCAGAGTAAGTATAGGCAATCCCAATGCACTGGGGGTTTCTCTTTTTCACCTTCAGGGTATAGTCAACCACCTCCGCCGGGGATAAAGTCACGGTCACCGGTTCTGCCTGGGCGATCTGCCAGTTCTGACAGAATTGACAGCGGAAGCTACACCCCACCGTGCCGATGGAAAATACATCGTGGCCGGGGAAAAAGTGGTAGAGGGGCTTTTTTTCGATCGGGTCCACCGCCCAGGATGAACACTGGCCATAGTTCCGTGTATACAGGACACCGTCTCGGTTTAATCGCACCCGGCACACACCAACCCGCTCAGGGGCAATTACACACTCTCTGGGGCACAAGCTGCATTGAACAACCTGATCTGGTTTGTTCTGATAGTAAAGGGCTTTCTCCATACAACCTCCTAGGTATACCGAACAACCTCAAACCGAGACAATTCGACTGGTTCATCAGGAGCAATTCCCGCCTTCCGCTTGGCAATCGCCACTTGCTCCTCGGCCGAATCAATCCCTTCCAAATTAGGCAATAAGAGACCCGAGCGCCTCCCCCGCCGGACAATCACCCCATAGCGCAACGGGTCAAGTTGGTCGATGGACTGAATGGGTTCTGGCTCTTGCAAGACGTCAACTGAATACACCAGATCGCCCAGCTCTTCTGGTCCCACCGGCCTAAACCGTGGGTCGCCAACCCCGGCACTGATGGCGTTCTCGACAATTTCGTGGAATAAATTCGGTTGCGTTGGCGCAATCGTTCCGATGCAACCCCGCAGTTGGCCGTGTTTCTTGATCGATACGAACACCCCAGCCCGACGCCGCAGTTCAGACGGAATTTCGGCAGGAGTTGGCAAGCGTTCTCCCGTTCTCACGTAATGCTCCAGGCTCTCCCGGGCTAACCGCACCAGCATAGATTCTTTCTGGCGCCTCTCCTGGACGAGCCGGTTTCTTTCCGCCATCAGCTCGGGCAGGAGAGCCGGGGCGGCCCCGGGTTGTTGGGGGTTTAAATTGGCCACCAGGTACCCTACCCCAAATGGTCCCTCATAGGAATACACTTCAGGCTGGACCATGTAGCCATCCAGTGCTCCCCAGGCGATGATGATTGACCGTAGCCCGCATTCTCCCGCTTTTTCCGCCAGGTCTTGCGGGATATTAATAATCCCTTTGATATCACCCTGTTCAACGCATTCTTTGATTCGTCGGTCAAATTCTTTCCCTTGCGGATGATAGCCCGCCGGGGCATCTTTCGTCAGACGGTGGGACATATCACCACTGGCAATTACCGCTACCTTTTTTCCGCTCTGGTGCACAGCCTTCTGGACAGCCACCCCAAAGGCAAACAGGTCTTCAAAAGGCAGTAGGCCAATCGAGATTGCGACCAGAGTCGGGTTAATCCCGGCCCGCTGAAAGAAATACAGGGGAACCATAATCCCGTGGTCAAGCTCTGTGCGCACCCGATAGTCCCGCGCCAGACGCTCGTTAATGCCCACGACAGGCAGGTTGTCCTCCATCGCCTGACGGGTTATCGCCGGCACCAGTTCCAGGTCGTTAGGAAACTGAAAGCTGACCGTGCCGGCGCCAAATTCTCTTAGATCTCCGCGCAGTTGGGGGACAGTGGTGAGACTAACCGCGTCCTGAAACACCGTCCCATGTGGAGTAACAAAAACTAGCGTATCGGGCTGGACAGCCAGTAACTGTTCGGCCAGTTTCTCCATCGCCTTTACGCTTTGTTGAACATTAGTCACTTCCCTTCCTCCAACCGCCGGGATCATGATTGGCGGATGGGGAACAATCGCCGCGAAGACTATTTCGCCCATTCTTAACCCCCCTTTAGGCTGGTGTATTTTTAAACCATTTTCTCTAGTATTCCCCACCAGAAGAATGTTTCTTCTCTCGCTACCCGGTAAAACCACCCGCGTTTGCGGTTATTTAATACTTCTCTACAATGGTGTATATCCCTGCCATGAAACCCAAAATACTTCCAGAATAACTTAATTTTCCAGAGATGTCAGACAGGAATTGGTACCCGCTTCAGCGAATTTAATCAATAAATGTAACCGGCGTAAATTTCAGGTAAAATTTAAAAATCAATAAGTGCCATCAAGAAAAATCCAGAGGGTGGTCAAATACCTGCACAACGGGCGTGGCGCGACGTGTTTCTCCTCGGTTTGGTTAGAGATCAATTTCTCCGTAGCGCTGTTGTTTGTAGGTTACCGCATCATCACTGCCACCAATGACCTGAATCCCTGGTTGATGGCGTTATTTACTGTTCAAGGGTTCCTGGGTACCCTGGCTCTACCCTTTATGGTGCTTATCCTCAGTCCTTCCGGTTCAACTATTTACAACCGAAAAGTGAAAGGCACTACCTGTTTTTAAAAGATTAGTGCCTTTTTCCTTTCAATAATCATAATCATATAACTTTTAAGCGTTTGAATTCTTCAATCTGGCCGTCGCTGTAGCCAAGGCTCTTCAACACTTCAACTGTATGTTCTCAGGTTAAGCTTCATGCTCTTTTTGTTGCGGTTAAGCATCATGAATTACGCACTCTCCTCTTTAAGAATGGCCCCGGCAATAAACGCGACAGATCTAGTATGCATATTCCTGCCAATGGCATAGTCATTAGAGCGTTCCTCCTATCTCAATCTTTTGTGTATTTAGATGCAACGTAAAGAAAAGGTTATTATACTACGGACTTCGACTGGTCCGCGCATTTGCCTCTTCTGAATAGTAGCGTACGATACCCGCGTAAATCGCCCAGGCGACCTTGCTCTGGTACAGTGGGTCCTGCAATAATTGTTCTTCTTCTGGGTTAGAAATAAAACCTACCTCAACCGTCACGGCAGGCATCTCCGTGTTGCGCATGATATAAAAGGCATCTCCCTTGGCTTTTCGGTCAGTATTTTTTAGATTATGAACCAATTCTGTTTGAATGGCCACCGCCAGTCGCCGGCTGTTCTCGCTCTCCAGGTGATAGAAGGTCTGCGCCCCTCGCCACTTTGAGCCAGGAAACTTATTCACGTGAATGCTGATGAATAGGTCAGCATTTCTCTCATTGGCGATGGCTACTCGCCTGGCCAGGTCTTCTCGCTTACGTTCCAGGAGAGAACCGGTGTTAGCATCGCTCAGGTCCTGGTCAGTTTCCCTGGTCATGATTACCGCCGCGCCGGCCTGACTTAAGGTCAATGCCAACCGTTTGGAAATCGCCAGGGCAATGTCCTTTTCCAGCCCTCCACCAGGTCCAACTGCACCAGGGTCGATCCCTCCGTGGCCGGGATCGATTACGATGACTTTGTTCGCGACGGTCCATGCTAAGGTTTTGATCGCTTCTACCTTATATTCAGCCTGAAGGTGCTGATAGCACACGGTCAGCATTACAGTAATAAGTAACATCACTACGGCTACTGGCACCCGGATCCGGTAAACTTCAATGAAAACCAAGTCATGCTCCCCCTCTTGACCACCATTCTTTTACTATGCATATGCGTTCGTACCACACTTATGATGGAATAGGGGGAAAAACAACAAGCACCCGGCATTGCTGTGATAGACTACCAGGTGCTCTTCTAATAAACTAACGCTTGGAGTATTGTGGAGCTTTACGGGCTTTTTTCAGACCGTACTTCCGGCGCTCTTTCATCCGGGGGTCGCGGGTCAAGAAGCCAGCTCGTCTCAGGATTGGCCTCAAACCGAGGTCAGCCTTCAGCAGCGCCCGGGCAATTCCTAGTCGGATAGCACCCGCCTGACCAGTAGTTCCTCCGCCATGAACATTGGCCAAAACATCAAACCGACCTCCAGTTTGGGTGAGCTCAAGCGGTTGCTTAACAATCATCTCCAGGGTCCGCTTACCGAAGTATTCGCTCAACTGGCGCCCGTTAACGAGAATCTTTCCTTCGCCGGGAATCAAACGGACCCGTGCGACTGAAGTTTTACGACGTCCGGTACCATAGTATTGTACTTGCGCCAACTTACCTTTCCTCCCTTCCCCGCGAATCTAACCTCTTAATTCCCAGACTTCCGGCTTTTGCGCCTGGTGGGGATGGTCACTCCCCCGGTATACTTTCAGCTTCTTAAACATCTTATTGCCCAAGCGATTGTGAGGAATCATTCCCCTGACGGCGGCCTCAATGGCTCGCTCTGGTTTAGTTTTCAGCAGAGTTTGATAATCTATGGTCTTCAGGCCGCCAGGATATCCCGTGTGGTAGACATACTTTTTCTGACTGAGCTTGCGGCCGGTAAGTCGAACTTTTTCTGCATTGATGACGATTACATGGTCGCCGGTGTCCACATGCGGTGTGTAGATGGGTTTATGTTTTCCTCTTAACAGGGTGGCGACTTCGGTAGCCAGTCGACCTAAAGTCTTGTCCGTCGCATCAATGACGTACCATTTACGCTCGATATTATTCGGGCTAGCCATATAGGTAGTCACCGCAGTCCCTCCTAATCATGTTTCTTCCAGCTTATCCGCGCACTCTTTCTATCGCCCCAGCCCGGGGCTGAGAAAACCAGGGCAACCAAAAGAGCCCAGACGTAGATATTATACGCCAGCCCAGAACGGCTGTCAAGCAAGATCTGCCAATCAAAATTAGTATTCCACCTGAACTAAATATAATCCAGCCGCCGGCGCCGTCGGCCCCGCCTGTGTCCGGTCGCCGCTGGCCATAATGTTTAGCACTTCTTCTCTGCTCAGCTTACCCCGGCCAACCTCTAACAAAGTGCCAACGATGTTGCGAACCATGTGGTACAAGAAGCCATCGGCGGTAATCTCCAGCCCGATTAGCGGCGGCCTGGTCCAGATTTCACACCGGCTGACCGTCCGCACCAGGTTCTTAACCGCCGAGCCACTTGCGCAGAAGCCCCCAAAATGGTGTGTCCCAATAAAGCATTGGGCCGTCTCCTGCATCGCCGGCACCTCAAGCGCATAGGGGATAAAAGCCGCGTAATTCCGCCAGAAAACCGAGCAGATCGGTGCATTGTAGATAAGGTAACGGTACGTCTTTTGTTTCGCCGAATACCGGGCATTAAACTCTGGCCCAACTTCTTCCGCCGACAGCACGCGGATATCCGCTGGCAAGCGGGTATTAACCGCAATCGGGAACTTATCTAGCGGGATCCTGGAGACAGTTGAGAAACTAATCACCTGCCCCAGGGCATGCACCCCCGTATCGGTACGGCCGGCGGCCGTGACTTTTACCGGGCTTCCCGTCACCCGGGTCAGCACCTCTTCCACTACCTGCTGGATGGTTGGCCGGTGAGCTTGTGGCTGTCGCTGCCACCCGTAATAGTTGGTGCCGTCATACTCCAAAGTCATCTTCAGGTAGCGCACGTCTGACCACCTCACCAAAGAATCCCTGGCCAAACCCGGGTTAGGATCGAATAAACACACATCAAACCGCTGACGGCTATAACCAGATAGTCAAGCCCTGTCATCTGCGGCTGGTATAACCTAGTCCGCTTTTCCCCTCCCTGGTAGCATCTCGCCTCCATCGCCAGAGCCAGGTCCTCGGCCCGGCGGAAAGCGCTCACCAACAAAGGGACAAGTACAGCGACCAGATTTTTGCCGCGCTGCACGACCCCGCCGCCCTCAAAATTCGCGCCCCGCGCCTTCTGGGCTTTGATGATTTTTTCTGCTTCTTCAGCGAAGATGGGAATGAACCGTAGCGCGATGGTCGTCATCATCGCCAGTTCGTGAGCCGGCACGCGGATTCGCTTTAGGGGAGTGAGCAGGCGCTCCAAGCCATCTGTCAGAGCAATTGGCGAAGTGGTCAGGGTTAAAAGTGAAGTCAGGATGATCAAAAAAATCAACCGTACTATAAGTAATCCGGCCAACCTCAGCCCCTGGTCAGTAATCGTGAAAGGGCCCAGATACAGGAGCGACTGACCCGGAGTCAGAAAAAGCTGCAGCGGAACAGCGATCAGGAGAATAATCAGCAAGGGCCTAAGGCCCCGGAGAATCATCCGCAGGGGCAATCCAGACGCCACCTGTGCTCCAATCAAGAGCACTCCCAAGACAAACAGGCCAAACTTATCTTCCAGGATAAACAGGGCCATCATCAGCAAGCCGGTAGCAATGATTTTGGTTCGGGGGTCTAATCGATGGACTGCCGAATCACCGGGAACATACTGGCCAATGGTAATGTCTTTTAACATCGACTTTTACCTCGCTTCATAACCACCTGCAGAATCTCCTGGCTGGCTTCTTTCACCTGAGTAATCCCTGCATTCACCGGCCAGCCCAACTCCCGCAGCCTGAACATGAGCCTGGTCACGCTAGGAATATCCAGCCCTACCTGCTCCAATGTTTCCGGACGGCTGAACACTTCACGGGGTGAGCCATCAAGGATAATCTGCCCAGCCTGCATTACGACCAGCCGATCTGTCAGGCACGCGACCTCCTCCATATGATGTGACACAATAATAACCGTCATCCCTAGCTGCTCACGCAGAGCCAGAATCTGGCGTAAAAGCGCATCACGTCCCCGGGGATCCAGCCCGGCCGTCGGTTCGTCCAGAATTAAAACTTTCGGCCGCATCGCCAGCACCCCCGCGATCGCCACTCGCCGCATCTGCCCACCGCTTAACCCAAAAGGTGAGCGCTGATGCAAGTCATTGTAGTTGAGACCAACCAGTTTCATCGCCCACTTGACCCGTTCGGTTACTTCGGCTTCGTCAACACCCAGGTTGCGCGGTCCAAAAGCAATATCGTTAAAAACCGTTTCTTCAAACAATTGTTGTTCGGGAAACTGAAAGACCAGGCCCACCTGCTGCCTGATTCGTCTGAGTTCCGTGCCTTTCAAATCACCGATTGAAACTCCGTCCAGGTAAACCCGGCCGCTAGTCGGTTTAAGCAATCCGTTCATGTGCTGAACCAGCGTAGACTTACCCGAACCCGTTGGCCCGATAATTCCCAGAATTTCGTGCTCGCCAATCGTCAGGTTGATCCCCTGCAAGGCAGTAGACTCATACGGAGTGCCGGGCATATAAGTATAACTAACGTTCTCTAGAATAATCGACATAAGCTAGCCACCATCTCATCAACGGTTAAGATATTCGCTGGCAAGTCAATGCCTTTTCTTCTCAGGAGATAAGCCATCTCTGTCATGGGCGGAACGTCCAGGTAGATTGACCGCAGAGCTTTCGTTTGCGTCAGCACCTCCCGTGGGGGACCATCCATCACGACTCGACCCTGGTCAATCACTACCAGTCGCTCCAGATCAACGACTTCTTCCAGGTGATGAGTGATTAAAATCACCGTCATCCCAGCCTCTCGGTTGAGCCGCCGCAAAGTGGCTAAAACCTCTTTGCGGCCGTTCGGATCAAGCATCGAGGTCGGCTCGTCCAAGACCAGATACCGGGGCCGCATGGCCAGGGCCCCCGCGATGGCGATCCGCTGCCGCTGGCCACCGGAGAGCAAGTGAGGAGCTCGCATTCTGTATTCAGACATACCAGTCCATTTTAGCGACTCGTCTACCCTTTTCCTGATCTCATCTCTTGGCAAAGACAGATTCTCCGGCCCAAAAGCCACATCTTCTTCGACTACCGGGGCGACCAACTGGTTATCGGGGTTGGAAAACACCATTCCCACCCGCTGCCGGATTTGCCAGAGGGCAGATTTATCCGCCGTATCAAGACCATCTACGAGAACCTGACCCTCAGTTGGCAGAAGTAAAGCGTTTAAATGCCTGGCCAGGGTTGACTTTCCTGATCCATTCTGTCCCAGAATACCAATAAATTCCCCTTCCCGGATCTGGAGATTTAGTTGGTCCAAGGCGATGATCTCTTCTCCACTAGTCAGACGATAACGATAACTCAGGTCGATAACCTGGATCAACCTACCACCCTCTCTAATCAATCTAAATTAATTATTTGCGTGTTTTCAAAACAATTTTTTTCCGCCTCATACCTAAGGCCCGTCCTTTTTTTATCTTCGCCAAACACTGGGAAAGTCCTTTTCCCTCAGTTGAGACCAAAATATCCGTTGAACAATGAAAAATTAGAGCCAGGAATTATTATCTGAGTAACTTCTCCTGACTCTTGATGCGGCTAAACCAGTTCAATTATGACAACCGGGGCACCATCACCGCGCCGGTATCCTTTTTTGATAATCCTGGTATATCCACCCTGACGATCAGCATATTTCGGCGCGATTTTTTCAAACAGCTTGGTGACCACATCCTCATCCAGCAAATAGGCGAGGGCCTGTCTTCTGGCGTGCAGGTCACCGCGTTTCGCCAGAGTAATCATTCTTTCCGTCAAGCGGTTCAATTCTTTAGCCCGGGTTTCCGTGGTCTCGATCCGCTCCTTATCTAACAGTGAGGTAACGATGTTGCGAAGCATTGCTCGCCGCTGGTCAGACCGTAGACCCAATTTACGATATCCCATGGTCTTCCCTCCCTTGCAGTTCACTCATTGGATTTGCGCAATGAAAGCCCAAGTTCAGCCAGTTTCTTGTCGACTTCTTCCAGCGATTTCTTGCCCAGATTGCGCACTTTCATCATATCTTCTTCTGATTTTTGGATCAGCTCAGCCACTGTGTTGATCCCAGCCCGTTTGAGGCAGTTGTATGAACGCACCGACAAATCGAGCTCTTCGATCGTCATGTCCAGGAGCTTGTCTTTTTCTTCTTCTTCTTTTTCCACCATAATTTCCACGTCGCCGATCCGCTCGGTCAGGCCGATAAATAATCGCAAGTGTTCGCTCAAAATTTTCGCCGACAGGCTGGTGGCTTCTTCTGGCGAAATACTGCCATTCGTCCAGACTTCCAGAGTCAATTTGTCATAGTCAGTAACCTGACCGACCCGGGTATCCTCAACTGTATAGTTGACCTTTCGTACCGGGGAAAAAATGGAGTCGACCGGAATTATGCCGATGATATGGTCAGGGCGCTTGTTCTTTTCCGCTGATACGTAACCCCGGCCTTTTTCCACAGTCATTTCCATAAACAGTCGGCCATTCTCACTTAGAGTAGCGATGTGCAGTTCGGGATTAAGGATCTCCACATCGGCATCAGCGATAATGTCACGTGCTGTCACCTCTCCCGCTCCTTGAGCCTCGATCCGCAGGATTTTCCCTTCGTCACCATACACTTTTAAAGCCAGGCTTTTTAAGTTCAAGATTATATCAGTAGTATCCTCCACTACGCCTGGAATCGTGGAAAACTCGTGCAGCACCCCATCAATCTTGACTGAAGTAACCGCCGCACCGGGGAGAGAAGACAGCAGAACTCGCCGCAGCGAATTTCCCAGGGTGATCCCATAACCTCGTTCCAAAGGCTCAACGACAAATTTCCCGTAGGTGTTATCTTCGCTTCGTTCGACACATTCGATCTTGGGTTTCTCGATTTCTAACATCTAAGACCCTCCTTTCCCCACTCTCAGCAACTTTCTGGTTGTAGCAAAAAGCAGACGAGGGTAATGGGGGTAATTATCTCGAGTACAACTCAACGATCAGGTGCTCTTGAACTGGAACATCGATCTGGTCTCTGGTCGGTAGAGTAACAACTCGACCCGTCATTGCCTCAGGATCTACTTCCAGCCAAGCAGGAGGGGTCTTGTGTTTTGCCAGTTCCATATTTTCCTTGATCCGGGGTATATCCCTGCTACTTTCCTTAACGGTGATGGTATCACCAGCCCGGACCAAAATCGATGGAATGTTAGCTTTTTTACCATTCAGTTGGAAATGGCCGTGCCTAACTAGCTGTCGGGCTTCATTACGGGAAGAAGC
The DNA here is from genome assembly GCA_013178045.1 of Bacillota bacterium. NCBI lineage: Bacteria > Bacillati > Bacillota > Bacillota bacterium. Next base: position 50,589 of record JABLXP010000008.1, on the reverse strand, counting down.
AAAACCCAATCGATAAACAACGTTATCCAAGCGGCGTTCCAAAAGTCGAAGCAGGTTTTCCCCCGTGATTCCCGGCTGCCGCTCAGCTTTCGCGAAGTATCCTCTGAACTGTCGTTCGAGAATACCGTAGATCCGACGGGCCTTCTGCTTTTCACGCAGCTGGATTCCGTATTCGGATAACTTCTTCCGTCCCTGACCATGCTGGCCGGGAGCATAGGTCCGTCGGTCGACCGCACATTTACCCGAATAACAGCGATCGCCCTTCAGGTATAGTTTAACACCTTCGCGACGACACAGTCTACATACTGCTTCGGTATACCTTGCCATTTTTGTTCACACACCTCCTAGACTCTTCTCCGTTTGGGTGGACGGCATCCGTTATGTGGAATTGGCGTAACGTCTTTGATCATGTTCACTTCCAGCCCGGCTGCCTGCAGAGAACGGATCGCCGCTTCCCGGCCGGCACCTGGCCCTTTTACATAGCACTCCACTTCTTTCAAGCCATGTTCCATTGCTGCCTTAGCTGCCGCTTCTGCCGCCATTTGTGCAGCAAAAGGAGTAGACTTCCTGGACCCTTTAAAACCCAGGGTCCCAGCACTAGCCCAGGAAATGGCATTGCCGGCGGTATCAGTTATGGTTACAATTGTATTGTTAAAGGTTGACTTAATATGGGCAACCCCACGGTCAATGTTTTTCCGTTCGCGCCTTTTAACCCGACTAACTCGACGTGCCATTTAATCCTTTCCCCCCTTATTTTTTCCGTCTTACGCCAACCGTGCGCCGTGGTCCTTTACGCGTCCGGGCATTCGTTTTGGTTCTCTGGCCACGGACCGGTAAGCCCCGACGGTGCCGCAAACCTCGATAACAACCAATCTCCATGAGTCGCTTGATGTTTAAAGAAATCTCCCGACGCAAGTCACCCTCAACCTTATAGTTCCGGTCAATAATCTCCCGTAACTTGGCCACCTCGTCTTCTGTCAAATCTCTGACCCTAGTGTCGGGATTAATTCCTGTTTCTGCCAGGATCTTCTGCGAGGTAGGCCGACCAATCCCAAAGATATACGTCAGAGCGATTTCCACCCGCTTCTCTCGCGGTAAGTCAACACCGGCAATACGTGCCATATTCCTTTTCTACACCTCCACGCGCGTACTAATTCTTATTCCGTGTCATTAGCCCTGCTTCTGCTTGTGCTTGGGATTCTCGCAAATTACCATGACCTTACCGTGGCGTTTGATGATCTTGCACTTTTCGCAGATGGGCTTAACTGATGGTTTAACCTTCATTATTAACCCTCCCTTAACAGGACGTTGGTAATTTACTATTTAAAACGATAGATTATCCGTCCCCGTGTTAAATCATAGGGAGATAATTCCACAGTTACCCGATCACCCGGCAAGATCCGGATAAAATTCATCCTGATCTTACCTGAAACATGGGCAAGCACTTTATGCCCATTCTGAAGTTCTACCCGAAACATAGCGTTAGGCAGTGGTTCAATGACCGTGCCTTCCACTTCAATAACATCTTCTTTTGACATCAGGCCTTCAACCTCCTTGTTCACCAATTCATTCCCTGGGTTGGCTTAAGACCATAATCGCTCGCCTGACCTCAGCATTGCTAGGGCACTGCCCAGACATTATCTTAGCCGCAATTTCCGTAGCCACTTGATGGGTAATTCGTACGTGTTTGATGTTTTTCCTTTTAGGGTTTTCAACTTTGCGCAAGTCTCCGTCAACCAGACCTAGATAGCCATCTTCGGTGATCTCCCAGATGAGAAAGGGTCGGTTTTGATCACGACCGGCTTTCGAGTAAACTAATTGACCGATTCTTACATCCCCAATGTTCAAGCCGTACACCCCCACCCTTTGTGAACACCAAGGCTTAACTAACAATTTAGATCCGCGTCAAAATTTCTGGTCCTTTTTCCGTCACCGCGATGGTGTGTTCAAAATGAGCCGATAGTTTGCCATCTCTGGTGACAACCGTCCAACGATCTTCCTTGGTCATTACTTCAAAGGTACCCATATTCACCATGGGTTCAATGGCTAGAGTCAACCCCGGGTTCAAGCGAGGGCCACGTCCAGGTTTACCAAAATTGGGCACTTGAGGTTCTTCATGCATGCTCCTCCCGATCCCATGTCCGACATAATCGCGGACCACTGAAAATCCATTATTTTCCACGTAAGTCTGCACGGCATGCGAAATATCGGACAGGCGATTACCAACTACCGCTTGTTCAATCCCTTTGGCCAGTGATTCCTTAGTTACATTAATTAACCGTGCAGCCTCACTGGTCACCTCGCCTACCGGCAGCGTTACCGCCGCGTCTCCGTAATAGCCGCTTACGATTGCCCCGATGTCAATACTAATAATATCACCAGTTATCAATTTCCTTAAACTACTAGGAATGCCATGAACGACTTCTTCGTTAATCGAAGTACAAATACTGGCTGGAAATCCATCGTATCCCTTAAAAGCCGGGATCGCCCCACAGTGACGCATAAAGTCTTCCGCTAATTGGTCAAGCTCTTTGGTCGTCACGCCCGGTGCTACCGCCTTCTCCAGCTCAGCATGCGTCCTGGCTACCACTCGACCAGCATCGCGGAGATAGTCTAATTCCCGGTCAGACTTCAGGATGATCATGTTTATTCTCTCCCCAAGCTCAGGCAGATGTCGTTAAATACCTTTTCCAGCGCTTGATTGCCGTTGATCGTTCTCAGGATACCCTGTTGCCGATAATACGTAATCAGCGGTTCGGTTTGCCTGGTGTAAACCTCCAACCGGTTGGCTACCGTGTTGCCTGTGTCATCACTGCGCTGATACAGTTCCCCACCGCACTGGTCGCATACTCCCGGCTTGGCCGGTGGGTTAAACTCCACGTGATACGTCGCTCCACACTGCCGGCAGATGCGGCGGCCCGTCAGCCGGGCATAGAGGACCTCACTGGGTACTTCAATGTTTATTACCGCATCCAGCCGTCGGCCCAACTGGTCTAGCGTTTCCGCCAGCGCATCAGCCTGGGAAACAGTCCGGGGAAATCCATCCAGCAAAAACCCAGCCGCACAGTCGCTGGCTGATAATCTATCCCGCACGATGCCAATTGTGACATCATCAGGTACCAGCTGACCGGCTTCCATGTAGGCCTTGGCCTGCAAGCCCAATTCGGTCCCCTGCTTCATCGCCGCCCGGAACATGTCACCGGTCGAGACATGGGGAATCCCAAACCGACTCACCAGCATTGCCGCCTGAGTACCTTTGCCCGCCCCAGGTGGTCCCATCAAGATAATATTCATGGGGATCACTCCTCAACCTAAAGTGTGCGAAATTTACTTCATGAATCCCTGGTAGCTTCTAAGCAATAAGTGGGATTCTACCTGCTTCATGGTTTCCAGCGCCACACCGACCACGATTAACAGAGCAGTGCCCCCAAACCAGATCGTAGTAATCTTGGTTAAGGCGATCACGAAGTTGGGTAAGATGGCAATAAAAGCCAAGAAGATAGCCCCGGCCAGAGTGATTCTGGTCAGGACGCGGTCAATAAACTCTGCCGTCGGCCGGCCCGGCCGAATGCCGGGAATAAATCCGCCATACTTCTTCATATTATCTGCTACATCCATCGGGTTAAAGGTAACGGCGGTATAGAAGTAAGTAAAGAAGATAATCAGCAAAGCATATAGAACATTATACAACGGGGTACCAAAGTTAAAGTAATTCTGAATAAAGGTATTCAGCCAGCTGGCAGAAAACCAAGAAGCAATCGTGGCTGGAAACATCATGATCGACATCGCGAAAATAACCGGGATGACGCCCGCCTGGTTAACCCGCAGCGGTAAATGGGTGCTCTGTCCACCGTAAACCCGCCTGCCGACTACTCGCTTGGCGTACTGAACAGGGATTCTCCTCTGCCCTTCATGCATGGCTACAACGCCGGCGATCACCAGTAAGGCGATGACAACCAAGAGCAAGACATTAAAAACATTAACCGTACCAGCCACCAGATACTGCCCGATGGAAACAAGCGCCGAAGGTACCCGCGCCACGATGCCGGCGAAGATAATCAGGGAAATTCCATTGCCAATTCCCCGGTCCGTGATCATTTCCCCAATCCACATCAAGAGGGCCGTGCCCGCTGTCAGAGTTGTCGCAATGAGCAGGTAGGAACCCCAGCCGGGGTTGATCACCGCTGACTGACCCCCAATGTTATATCTACCCAGAGCAACCGCCATGCCTAAAGCCTGAATAAAGCCCAGAATTACAGTACCATAACGGGTATATTGGGTGATCTTCTTGCGGCCTTCTTCTCCTTCTTTGGCCAGTTTTTCCAAGGCTGGAACAACCACCGTTAACAACTGCATAATAATCGATGCATTGATGTATGGGGTGATGCTCATCGCAAATACCGTAAAACGCTTAAATGCCCCACCGGAAATTACGTCGAAGAAACCAAAGAGCTGCCCTTTCATCAATTCCTCAATGATGTTCGTGTTAATACCCGGCACGGGTACATGCGCTCCGATCCGAAAGACCAAGAACATGATCAAGGTAAAAATAATTTTTTGCCGTAGGTCACTTAGCTTCCACGCCGTTTTCAGTGAGTCAAGCACCTACATCACCTCAACTTTACCGCCAGCGGCCACGATCTTTTCCGCTGCTGCCTGACTGACCCCATGCACCTTAACCGTCAAGGCCCGCTCAAGTTCGCCGGTGGCCAGGATCTTGACTCCGTCCTTAATATTCTTGATTACACCAGCCTTTTTTAAGAGTTCGGGTGTAACCACCGTGCCGTCTTCAAACCTGTTGAGATCTCTGACATTGATCACTACCAGTTCTTTCTTGAACTTGTTGTTAAATCCTCGCTTCGGCGTTCGGCGTTGCAGCGGCATTTGTCCGCCTTCAAAACCCGGCCTTACTCCTCCACCGGAGCGAGCTTTCTGGCCCTTGTGTCCACGACCAGCCGTTTTACCCAGACCGGAACCAATCCCGCGCCCCTTGCGCGTTGGTTCCCGACGTGCACCTGGCGCCGGCTTGAGTTCATGCAATTTCATCATGTACACCTCCTCAGGCTTCTCATTCCTTTAAGACAACTGAGCTGGTTATTAGGCTTCGATTTCCTGCACAACCACTAAATGCTCGACTTTTCGAATCATTCCTCTTATTTCAGGAGTATCGTTCTGCACCACGGTGTGATGAAGTTTCTTCAGTCCTAGAGCCTGAATGACTAGCCGCTGATTTTCCGGATAGCCAATCGTGCTCTTGACCCAGGTAATCTTCAGTTTATTGGCCATCGCTGCTTCCTCCTAACCTATCAGTTCCTCCACCGTCTTCCCGCGCAGCTTCGCCACCTGCTCCGCCCGCTTCAAGCCCTTTAGACCCTCTAATGTAGCTCTGACCATGTTATTCGCATTGGAGGATCCCAGAGATTTCGTTAAGATATCCTTAATGCCGGCCAGTTCAAGAACTGCCCGCACCGGACCACCGGCAATGACCCCGGTACCGGGAGAAGCAGGCTTCAGTATAACAGCACCGGCCCCAAAATGACCAACGATCTCGTGAGGAATCGTAGTTCCAACCAGGGGTACCTCGATCAGGTTTTTCTTCGCGTCCTCAATCCCTTTACGAATCGCTTCTGGTACCTCACCAGCCTTGCCCAAACCGGCGCCAACATGACCCTGTCCATCACCAACTACTACCAAGGCGCTAAAGCTAAACCGCCGACCACCTTTAACAACTTTAGCTACCCGGTTGATGCTGACAACCTTCTCACTCAGTTCTAACCCTGTCGCATCTATTCTAGCCATCTATGCTTGTACTCCCTCCTTTTCTTGGATTCTAGAATTCCAACCCGGCTTCCCGAGCCGCTTCCGCCAAGGCGGCGATCCGACCATGATAAATATTACCGCCGCGGTCAAACACCACACGAGTAATGCCTTTCTCCATCGCCTTCTTCGCGATCAATTCTCCGACCAGCCGTGCCGCCTCAATGTTACCCCCGTAGGTAATCTTATCTTTTAATGCCGGGTCGAGGGTTGAGGCCGCGACTAGGGTTGTTCCGTTGGTGTCATTAATAATCTGGGCATAAATATGTTTGAGGCTGCGGTAAACAGACAAGCGAGGGCGCTCCTCCGTGCCAAAAATTTTCTTTCTCACCCGCAGGTGTTTTTTATTCCGCACCTCTTGGCGATTTATCTTCTTGAACAACTACGTTCACCCCTTCCGTACCAGCAGTAGCAATATTGTAAGCTCAAACCTACTTCTTACCTTTACCGCCCGTCTTACCAACCTTGCGAAGAATCTTTTCGCCTTCGTATCTGATCCCTTTGCCCTTATAAGGTTCAGGCTCGCGGACGGCACGGATTTTCGCCGCCAGAGCGCCAACCTGCTCCTTATCAATACCCTTAACCAGGATCTTGGTCGGTGCCGGCACTTCAATCTCCAAGCCCGTCTGCGGTTCTATTTCAACTGGGTGCGAATAACCCACGGTTAGGACCAGCTTGTTACCTTGTTTGGCCGCCCGATAACCTACCCCGACCACTTCCAGTGATTTCTGAAACCCTTTCGTTACTCCTTCAACCATATTATTGAGCAAGGTCCGACTCAAGCCATGCAGTGAGCGGTGTTTTTTTTCATCGCTTGCTCGAGTGACCCGCAGGGTTTTTCCCTCAAGAATAATCTGCATTTCTTTGGGAAACTCACGCCTCAGTTGACCTTTTGGCCCTTTAACCGTTACGACATTTCCTTCAATTTTCACTTCTACTCCGTCAGGCACGCTGATGGGCAATTTACCAATTCGGGACATCCCGTACACCTCCTACCAGACATAGCAAATGACCTCGCCGCCCAGCCCTTCTTTCCGAGCCTGCTTGTCGGTCATAATGCCTTTTGATGTCGAGATAATGGCGATGCCCAATCCACCCAGTACCCGAGGAATTTCATCCTTCTTGGCATATACCCGCAGGCCGGGTTTACTGATTCGCTTCAAACCAGTAATTACTTTTTCCCGGTTGGGGCCATACTTGAGGTACAGGCGAATTATTCCTTGCTTACCATCATCAATATATTCGTAATCACGGATGAAGCCTTCCTGTTTGAAGATTTCGGCCAATGCTTTCTTCATTTTAGAAGCTGGTACCTCTACCTTTTCATGATAAACCGTATTGGCATTGCGGATTCTGGTCAGAAAGTCCGCGATTGGGTCGGTCATAACCATTTAATTATTACCTCCTTTCCCTTCGGGCTACCAACTGGCCTTGGTCACGCCGGGAATTTCGCCCTTATAGGCCAATTCGCGGAAACAAATACGGCACATACCGAACTTACGCATATAAGCATGCGGGCGTCCGCACAGCTTGCATCTGGTGTAGGCCCTGACTTTAAACTTAGGTGGTCGCTGTTGTTTGGCAATCATCGATTTCTTCGCCATCGTCTTCCCTCCTTACTGGCTGATGTGGGCATCACTGCAATTAGGCTTCTCTAAACGGCATCCCTAATAGCCGTAGCAGTTCTCGCGCTTCTTCATCGGTTTTCGCGGTAGTCACAAACACCACGTTCATGCCGCGCAATTTATCAATTTTATCATACTCTATTTCGGGGAAGATCAGTTGTTCACGTAAGCCAAGGGTATAATTGCCCCGACCATCAAAGCCCTTTGGTGAAACACCACGGAAATCACGCACCCGCGGTAAAGCAACATTGATTAATTTATCTACGAACTCGTACATCCGACTTCCCCGTAAAGTGACCTTACAGCCGATGGACATACCAGCCCGCAACTTGAAGCCTGCGATCGACTTTTTGGCCTTGGTCACAATGGGCTTTTGGCCAGAAATCTTGGTTAAATCACTGACTGCTGCATCCAGTGCCTTGGGATTTTGAATAGCCTCACCAACACCCATGTTGATGACCACTTTTTCCAGCTTGGGGATCTGCATTATGTTCTTATACCCAAACTTTTTCATCATGGCTGCGGCCACGTCGTTCTGGTATTTTTCTTTCAGTCTTGGCACTTCCGTCGCCATAACTTTCCTCCTTTCCTCGAAAACTAAGCGTCAATCAATTCTCCACACTTGCGGCAGGCTCGCACATACTTGTCATCGAGTAGTTTTTTGGCCACCCGCGTTGGTCTCTGGCATTTACTGCACACCAGCATCACGTTGGAACTGGCGATTGAACCTTCCTTCTCCACGATTCCACCCTGCGGGAGTGCCCGGGTTGGTTTGGTATGCTTCTTGGTAATGTTAACGCCCTCAACGATGATCCGTTGCTTCTTTGGGTTTACCTCCAGGACCTTACCACGCTTTCCCGCGTCCTTACCGGTGATCACCAGGACAGTATCGCCCTTTTTTACATGTACTTTGGGAGTTGTCACCTAACTCACCTCCGTCTGAGTGACTTCTTGTTCCAAAATATTGACCAGAATTATAGCACCTCAGGAGCCAGGGAGATAATTTTCATGAAATCCTTATCCCGCAGTTCCCGGGCCACTGGTCCGAAGATCCGAGTCCCCCGGGGGTTGTTCTGGTCATTGATAATTACCGCGGCGTTTTCACTAAACCGGATATAAGAGCCATCTGGACGTCTGATTTCTTTTTTTGTTCTTACTACAACAGCGCGGACTACGTCTCCTTTTTTAACCACGCCTCCTGGCGTTGCTTCTTTAACAGAAGCGATGATTATATCCCCAACCGAGGCATAGCGCCGTAGTGAGCCACCCATGACTCGAATGCACATCAGTTTTTTCGCGCCAGTGTTATCGCCAACTTTAAGAATGGTTTGAGGTTGAATCACTAAAATAACCTCCTTTCACCAGAAATAATGTTAAAACTAGCAATTACACGCGTTGTGCTTTTTCAAGAATAGTGACTACCCGCCAGCGTTTTTCCCGGCTTATCGGACGGGTCTCCATGATCTGGACCTTGTCGCCAACACTGCACTGGTTATTCTCATCGTGCGCCTTAAACTTCTTGGTCCGCCGGACTGTTTTACCATAAAGCGGATGCCGCGTCAACGTCTCCACGGCTACCACCACGGTCTTATCCATCTTATCGCTGACCACAGTCCCAATCCGTGTTTTTCTCTGTGCCCGTTCTTCCACAAATGCAAACCTCCTTTGCTGGCCTTATCAAATTACCCAAACCAATACGCTCTAGTTAATCCCCTTTTTACCGGCCAATTCGCGTTCCTTCAAAATCGTTTGTACGCGAGCGATATTTCGCCTTACTTCCCGTATTCGCATGGGATTGTCCAGTTGGTTGGTCGCCATTTGAAAGCGTAATTTAAACAGTTCATCTTTAAAATCATGCAGCTTGCGCACCAATTCATCATTGGTCAGATCGCGCATCTTGTTAGCTTTCATTAGCATCACCACCCACCTCTTCTCTTTTCACGACCTTGCACTTAACTGGTAGCTTATGCGACGCTAATCGCAAAGCCTCACGAGCAACTTCCTCAGACACACCTGATAGTTCAAACATCACTCGCCCGGGTTTCACCACGGCTACCCAGTACTCGGGCGCCCCTTTACCACTACCCATCCGGGTCTCAGCCGGTTTGGCGGTAACTGGTTTATCTGGAAAAATCTTGATCCACACTTTTCCTCCCCGCTTGATGTAACGGGTCATGGCGATCCGGGCCGCCTCGATCTGACGACTGGTGATCCAGCACGGCTCCAACGCCTGGAGACCAAATTCACCGTAGGAAACCTGGTTTCCCCTCGTGGCTTTACCAGTCATGCGTCCCCGGTGTTGTTTACGGTACTTTACCCTCTTTGGAATCAGCATTGATTACTCTCCTCCTTCCCTCTGTCCCACAGCCGGCTTGGCTTTGATTTCGGGAAGTACTTCTCCCTTGTAGAGCCATACCTTAACCCCAATTTTACCGTAGGTTGTTTTAGCTTCAGCAAAGCCGTAGTCAACATCTGCCCGCAGAGTATGAAGGGGAACTTTACCTTCGCTGTACCACTCCGTCCGGGCGATCTCGGCTCCGGCCAGGCGGCCGGCACAGGCCACTTTAACACCCTGCGCACCAAGGCGCATCGAACGAGAAACCGCCTGCTTCATGGCCCGGCGGAAGGAAACGCGTTTTTCCAACTGCGCCGCGATATTCTCAGCCACCAGCTGGGCATCCAGTTCCGGCTTTTTGATTTCAGCAATATTCACGCTGACCTGCTTTCCCGTCATCTGCTCCAGTTCTTTCCGCAGGTTCTCAACCTCGGCTCCGCCCCGTCCAATAACGATACCTGGTTTTGCAGTATGAATACTGATCTTGACCCGATTCGCGGCCCGCTCAATTTCAATTAGGGATACTCCAGCGGCATACAGCTTCTGCTTGATGTAACGGCGGATCTTGATGTCCTCATGGAGCAACTCCTGGTAGTTCTTATCAGCATACCATTTGGAGTCCCAATCCTTGATGATCCCAATTCGCAGACCTTTTGGATGAACTTTCTGACCCACCTGGTTATCCCTCCTTCTTTTCCCTGACTACTACGGTGATGTGGCTGGTCCTTCGGCGCATCAAATCGGCACGGCCTTGTGCTCGCGGCTTGTATCGCTTCAGGGTCGGCCCCTGATCAACATAAATCGCGGCAATGTATAAATCATCTTTGTTCATGTCGTAATTATGCTCGGCGTTCGCGGCCGCAGACTTAACCACCTTTTCGATAGACTTGGCTGCCATTTGGGGAATAAACTTTAAAATTGCCAGAGCTTCGTTGAGGGCTTTCCCCCGAATCAAATCGACAACCAGTCTCGCTTTACGCGGAGAAATACGGATATATTTAGCGACTGCCTTTGCTTCCATACAATTACCCCCTCTCCAGCCCTATTTCAGCGCTGTTGATCTCTCTGTGTGCGCTCCATGTCCTTTGAAATGTCGGGTAGGAACAAATTCACCCAGCTTATGTCCGACCATATCTTCCGTGATATATACCGGGACATGTTTTTTTCCATCGTATACCGCCAGAGTATGTCCGATCATCTGGGGAAAAATCGTTGAACGGCGAGACCAGGTCTTAATTACTCTCTTTTCGCCACGCTCGTTCATATCCTCAACTTTCTTTAAGAGTTTCTCATCAACATAGGGCCCCTTTTTGAGCGATCTTGCCATTCAGTCGTCTGCCTCCCTTCTACTTAGTTATTATGGGTTAGCGTCAATTACTTACTACTTACTTCGTTTTTTAACAATCAATCGATCAGAAGGCTTTTTCTTTCTGGTTTTGCCACCAATCGCCGGTTTACCCCAGGGAGTCACTGGCGTTTTGCGACCGATCGGCGAACGACCTTCTCCACCGCCGTGCGGATGGTCTACCGGGTTCATCACCACTCCACGGACCGTTGGTCGAATCCCCAGCCAGCGTTTGCGCCCGGCTTTACCAATGGTGATATTCTCATGCTCCAGATTCCCTACCTGACCAATGGTCGCCTTACAACGAATATGCACCAGGCGAACTTCACCAGAAGGCATCCGGATGTGCGCATAGTCTCCTTCCTTCGCCATCAACTGCGCCGCCCCACCAGCGGAACGCACCATTTGGCCGCCTTTTCCCGGCTTCATCTCGATGTTATGGATCATGGTTCCAACCGGGATGTTCTTTAATGGTAAGGCGTTCCCAATCTTAATATCGGCTTCTGGTCCGGAGATAATCTTATCGCCTATTTTTAGTCCGTGCGGCGCAATAATATATCGTTTCTCTCCGTCAGCGTAGTGGAGCAGAGCGATATTTGCCGTGCGGTTGGGATCGTACTCAATGGTGGCCACCCGAGCGGGAATCCCGTCTTTATCCCGCTTAAAATCGATCCGGCGATACATCCGCTTGTGACCGCCACCACGGTGTCGAACCGTCAATCTCCCCTGCGCGTTACGACCACCTGTCTTCTTTAAGGGTTCAAGCAGCGACTTTTCCGGGGTTGTAGCCGTAATTTCTTCAAAAGTTAAGACCGTCATCGCCCGTCTCCCTGGCGAAGTCGGCTTAAATTTCTTCACACCCATTAATAGTTCCCTCCTTTGCTTCGGGTTGGGAGTCGATGTTATAGTCCGTCAAAGAGCGGAATTTTGTCACCGGCCTTGAGAGTGACAATCGCCTTTTTCCGATCAGGCGTCTTCCCCTGATATCTGCCCACTCTCTTTAGCTTGCCTTTCACGATCATCGTGCGTACATCGGTAACTTTAACTTTAAATAATTCTTCGACCGCATGTTTAATTTCAATTTTGTTGGCATTTTTGTCCACAAAAAAGGTATATTTGTTTTCAGCTAAGAGATTGGTGGCTTTTTCGGTAATCACCGGTTTAATTAACACATCTCGGGGGTTACGCATTAGCCAGCACCTCCTCTACTCTAGCCACCGCATCTTTCGTCATGATCAGTTTGTCGTGCGCCAGAATATCGTAAACATTCAGCCCCACCGCTACCAGCGGGAGAATACCCGGAATATTACGGGCTGATTTTTCTACGTTTTCATTAGCTTGCGCCGTAACAATCAACGCTTTGCGATCAACCTTCAGCGCGTTCAGAATGCGAACCATGTCTTTAGTTTTCGGCCGGTTCATGGTCAGGTCATCGAGTACAATCAGGTCACCGCTCTTCACTTTCGCTGACAGAGCTGATTTCAACGCCAGACGGCGGACTTTACGCGGTAGCGAATACCTGTATTCGCGCGGCTTAGGTCCAAAAATAATCCCGCCTTTACGCCACAGCGGTGAACGGATACTCCCCGCCCGGGCACGACCGGTTCCTTTTTGCCGCCATGGTTTTTTTCCACCACCGGCTACTTCCGCCCGCGTCTTTGTGGAGGCCGTACCCCGACGAAGGCTGGCCAACTGCATAACCACGGTTTCATGGAGAACAGCTTCATTCGGTTCAATCCCGAAGATTTCGTCCCGCAGCTCTATTTCCCCCACCTGGTTACCTTCTATATTAAATACAGCTACTTTCGGCATGTTTTGTTCCTCCTTTCCCGCCTGTCGGTCTAAGCTTTGACCGAGCTCTTGATGACCAAGAGACTCTTTTTCGGCCCGGGAACAGCCCCTTTAATCAGCATTAAGTTGCGCTCAGCATCTACTCGTACGACTTCCAGGTTTTGCACGGTTACTCGTTCTCCGCCGGTCCGTCCTGGTAGTTTACGGCCCTTGAAGACCCGGGCCGGTCCTTTAGCTCCCAGCGAACCCGGTCGCCGATGATACTTCGAACCGTGCTTCATAGGTCCACGGTGGAAGCCGTGCCGCTTAATGCCCCCGGCAAAACCCTTACCCTTGGAAGTTCCGACCACATCAACGTGTTCTCCAGCGGTGAAAATATCTACGCCAAATTCCTGTCCAACCTGATAATCCTCCACATTATCCACACGAAATTCGCGAATATGTCTCAGGGGCTTAACCTGCGCCCGGGCAAAGTGCCCTTTTAATGGCTTGTTTACTAAGTTTTCGCGAATAGCCCCAAACCCCACCTGAATAGCGTTATAGCCATCAGACTGCATAGTCTTCTTCTGCAGAACGACACAAGGACCCGCCTCAACTACGGTCACCGGGATCATTTTCCCTTGTGGGTCAAAGATTTGGGTCATTCCCAGCTTCTTCCCCAAGATGCCCTTGGACATATTAACACCTCCTATACGAAACTTATTCTACACTACAGTTTAATCTCAATATCCACGCCCGCTGGCAGGTCCAATCTCATCAGCGCGTCAACGGTTTTGGGTGTCGGTTCCATAATATCAATCAAACGCTTGTGAGTCCGCATCTCAAACTGCTCGCGCGAATCCTTGTTCACGTGGGGAGATCGCAAGATTGTGTAAATATTTTTCTCGGTCGGTAGCGGGATCGGTCCGGAGACTTGTGCCCCAGTCCTCTTAGCCGTTTCGACTATTTTCAGCGCCGATTGGTCGAGGATCTGGTGGTCAAATGCCTTGAGACGGATCCGAATCTTTTGCTTACTCATCCGAAATTCCCTCCCTTTCACCAATCGATAAACAAAAATGATAAACAGACTTGCTCCCTTTTTCAAGGGAGCAGTCCCCAGCGTTAGCCTTACCTAGCTTGTCGATTATTAATATCCACCTATTCAATGACCCCGGTAACCACACCAGCGCCAACCGTCCGGCCGCCTTCCCGAATCGCGAATCTTAAACCCTCTTCGATGGCGATCGGGGTGATCAACTCGATGGTCATCCGGATGTTGTCTCCCGGCATAACCATTTCTACGCCCTCAGGCAGGGTAACTACGCCCGTTACATCAGTCGTCCGGAAATAAAACTGTGGCCGATACCCGTTGAAAAACGGTGTGTGCCGTCCACCTTCTTCTTTCGTCAGAACGTAGACTTCCGACTGAAACTTGGTGTGCGGTTTGATCGAGCCCGGTTTGGCCAGCACCATCCCCCGCTCTACTTCTTTCCGCTCCACGCCCCGCAGCAGGGTTCCAATGTTGTCTCCAGCTACCGCCTGGTCTAATAGCTTCCGGAACATTTCTACCCCAGTACACACCGTCTTCCGGGTGGCTTCCCGTAAACCAACGATTTCTACTTCATCCCCTACCTTGACGGTCCCCCGCTCGACCCGACCAGTCGCTACGGTGCCCCGTCCAGTTATGGTAAAAACATCCTCCACCGGCATCAAGAACGGTTTATCTACATCCCGCTCCGGAATCGGCACGTATTCATCAACGGCATCCATCAAGGCCCAAATCCGACTGCAGTGCGGGCATTCCCGACTCCCACAGCCACACTCTAACGCCTTTAGGGCCGACCCGGGAATTACCGGAATGTCGTCACCCGGAAATTCATATTCATTCAATAGATCCCGCACTTCCATTTCGACCAGTTCCATCAATTCAGGATCGTCTACCATGTCAGCTTTATTCAGGAAAACAACGATGTAAGGCACGCCAACTTGCCGTGCCAGCAGGATGTGTTCACGGGTCTGCGGCATCGGTCCATCAGCCGCTGACACTACCAGAATGGCTCCGTCCATTTGGGCAGCACCAGTGATCATGTTCTTGACGTAGTCGGCGTGACCTGGGCAGTCCACGTGGGCGTAGTGCCGATTGGCAGTTTCGTACTCGACATGGGCGGTCGAGATGGTGATCCCTCTTTCTTTTTCTTCTGGTGCCTTGTCGATCTGGTCATAAGCCGTCGGTACCGCGCCGCCCACTTTGGACAACACATAGGTGATTGCCGCGGTCAAAGTGGTCTTGCCATGGTCAACGTGGCCAATCGTGCCCACATTCACGTGAGGTTTGGTTCTTTCAAATTTTTTCTTAGCCATGAGCTATCCTTCCTTTCTTATAAACACAGTTCTTTTTCAATAACGGATGTAATATTTGATAGAGATATTAAGAAAATCCGTAGCGCTTAGCCAGAATCTTTTCCGTAACGTGATTCGGCACTTCTTCATAGTGGGAAAACTGCATTACATAATTGCCTCTTCCCTGTGTTCGCGAACGCAAGTCTGTCGCATAACCAAACATCTCTGCCATGGGAACATATCCTTGCACCACCTGAACATCACCGCGTGGTTCAAATCCCTGCACTCGACCGCGCCGGCTATTAAGGTCGGCGATGACATCACCCAGGTACTCCTCAGGAACGATAATTTCAATCTTCCCGATCGGCTCTAAGAGCACCGCGTCAGCCTTTTCAATCGCATTGCGGAAAGCCATTGAACCCGCGATTTTAAAGGCGATTTCCGAAGAATCGACCTCGTGGTAGGAACCATCCACCAGGTTTACGCGAACATCAACCACGGGATAACCCGCCAGAACACCATTCTCCATAGCTTCCTTGACCCCAGCCTCAACCGCCGGGATATACTCCCGTGGTACTGCCCCGCCAACAATCTTGTTGACAAACTCAAAACCTTGACCTGGTTCCAGGGGCTCGACTTCTAGCCAGACATGACCGTATTGACCGCGGCCACCTGTTTGCCGGACAAAACGGCCTTCCGCCTTAACCACCTTTTTGATGGATTCGCGGTATGCTACCTGCGGTTTACCAACGTTGGCATTTACCTTAAAGTCACGGAGCAAGCGATCAGTAATGATCTCCAGGTGCAGCTCGCCCATGCCAGAAATGATCGTCTGGCCTGTTTCTGGGTCCACGTGAATTTTAAAGGTCGGGTCTTCTTCCGATAGTTTCTGCAAGGCTGTCCCCATTCTGTCCTGGTCAGCCTTGCTCTTGGGCTCAATCGCCACTGAAATTACGGGGGCAGGAAACTGCATGGACTCCAGAATAATCGGCTTTTTTTCATCACACAGTGTATCGCCGGTGGTCGTATCTTTCAATCCCACCGCCGCCGCGATGTCTCCAGTGCAAACCTCAAATATTTCTTCGCGGTGGTTGGCATGCATCTGGAGAATGCGACCAATCCG
Source organism: Bacillota bacterium (assembly GCA_013178045.1). Classification (NCBI taxonomy): domain Bacteria; kingdom Bacillati; phylum Bacillota; species Bacillota bacterium. The sequence goes on along the minus strand of JABLXP010000008.1, from coordinate 34,234 downwards.
TTCCCGTTTACCACGCGTTGAGTTATAAACATATGAGCCCGATTGCAGTGTTCCCGAATACACTCTAAAGAAGGTCAGTTTACCTACATACGGGTCAGCCATGATCTTAAAGGCCAGGGCGGAAAAGGCTTCATCATCACTGGAGAATCGCTCATGTTCCAGCCCGGTGGCGGGGTCAATTCCCCGCACTGCTGGGATATCAGTCGGTGCTGGCAAATAATCAACCACGGCATCCAGCAGGGGTTGCACCCCTTTATTTTTAAAGGAAGACCCGCAGAGAACCGGGATCACTTTAACCGCGATGGTTGCCTTACGGATGCCCTGTTTGATTTCTTCCACTGTAAGTTCCTGGCCTTCCAGGTATTTCACCATTAACTCTTCATCGCTCTCTGCAACGGCTTCGAGCAGCTTTTCTCGGTAGAACGCGGCCTGTTCAACCAGTTCCGGCGGGATGGCCGTTTCCTCGCTAACTGTCCCTAAATCATCAAGATAGACAATGGCCGTATTTTTTACCAGGTCAATGATCCCGACAAAATTCTCTTCCGCGCCAATTGGCAATTGTATGGGTACCGCATTGGCCCCTAAGCGTTTAGAAATCATGTCCACCCCGCGGAAGAAATCAGCCCCAACCCGGTCCATCTTGTTCATGTAAGCGATCCTAGGGACGCCATACTTGTCTGCCTGCCGCCACACGGTTTCTGATTGTGGCTCAACTCCCGCCACTGAACAAAATACGGCAACCGCGCCGTCTAACACCCGCAGAGACCGCTCCACCTCCACAGTGAAGTCCACGTGCCCTGGCGTGTCGATAATATTTATGCGGTGATCCTTCCAGTAACAAGTCGTCGCAGCGGAAGTAATAGTGATCCCACGTTCCTGCTCCTGAACCATCCAGTCCATGGTCGCAGCGCCGTCATGTACTTCGCCCATCCGGTGTACGCGCCCAGTATAAAAAAGAATTCTCTCGGTTGTAGTCGTCTTACCCGCGTCAATATGCGCCATTATACCAATATTGCGGGTTCTTTCCAATGGATGTGCTCTTGCCACTATTATCCTCCTTTCTGCATAAAATTATAGCCTTAGCCCAGGGCACCAGGCTGTATTGCTGTCAAAATCACCGTCTTTTTCTGCTATCAAACTACCTCTGGCCCGTGCAGGTAGAGCCAGCCTCCTCTTACCACCGGTAGTGAGCGAAGGCCTTGTTTGCCTCGGCCATCTTATGCGTATCCTCACGCTTTTTCACTGCACCGCCGGTATTGTTAGCCGCATCCATTAACTCGGCAGCTAACTTCTGTTCCATGCTCTTTTCTCCCCGTTTACGGGCATAGTTTACAATCCACCTGATGGCTAAAGCCTGTCGGCGCTCCGGTCGAACTTCTACCGGCACCTGATAGTTGGCTCCCCCAACCCGTCTGGCCTTGACTTCCAGGATGGGCATGACGTTTTTCATCGCCTGTTCGAACACCTCAAGTGGATTCTTGCCGGTTTTGTTCTTGATAATTTCCATAGCGTTATAGGTGATCCGTTCGGCAAGGCTCTTCTTGCCCTTCAACATCACCTGGTTAATCAACTTGGTAAGAACTACACTGTTGTAAATTGGATCAGGAAGCACCTCGCGCTTAGGTACGGGACCCTTTCGCGGCATCTTTTTCCCCCCTTTTACCAGATAAATCCAGTTTAATCAGTTTAATTAATTTTAATTAATTATAGAGAAATATTACTACTTCTTGCCAGCCGGCTTAGCAGCACCTTTCTTCGGCCGTTTCGCCCCATATTTGGAACGACCTTGATTTCTCTGCTGAACACCCGCAGCGTCGAGGGAACCTCGCACGATATGGTACCTAACCCCCGGTAAATCCTTAACCCGACCTCCTCTGACAAGCACCACCGAGTGCTCTTGTAAATTGTGCCCAATTCCTGGAATATAAGCAGTTACCTCGATTCCGTTGGTCAATCTAACCCGGGCCACTTTTCTCAGGGCCGAATTTGGTTTCTTGGGCGTGGTGGTGTACACTCGCGTACAGACCCCTCGCTTTTGGGGGGATTCTTTAAGGGCTGGAGCAGTTGACTTTTTTTCTACTTCCTCTCTCCCTTTTCTGATCAGTTGACTAATGGTTGGCACCAGACTACACCTCCTTCCCGCTCTACTCTTCCACGATAGCCGCTGAGGCCGAACCTACATCTATCCCGCAGGCTTTTCCCAACACAGCCATTGTATCAATAAAAACCACCGGAATACTTTTTTCCTGACATAATTGGAGTAAGGGTTTGGTCACATGCGCTTCAGCATCCTGGGCTAAATAAACCACCTTAGCAATCCCTTTTTCCACTGCTTTTTGGGTTTGTTTGGTGCCAATTGTTTTCTTGCGGGCGGCCTTTAACCTCTCTAATGGCATGTTTCTCTCCCTCCAACAATTTACACACTTTAATATTTTAGCACCTGGTCCAGGCAGTGTCAATCTGTTTCCGCCTCTGACTCATTATCGCTGGGTATAACCCGGATATTACGATAACGTGACATACCGGTACCCGCCGGAATCAGCTTGCCAATAATCACGTTTTCCTTTAAGCCAAGGAGTGGATCAACTTTGCCTTTGATTGCCGCTTCGGTTAGAACCCGCGTTGTTTCCTGGAACGAAGCTGCCGAAAGGAACGAATCCGTCGCCAGCGAAGCTTTAGTAATTCCCAAGAGAACCGGTCTGGCGGTAGCTGGTTCACCTCCCTCGGCGATTACCCGGGCATTTTCGTCTTCAAAATCAAAAACATCGATTAATCCGCCGGGGAGCAGGTCGGTGTCCCCCGGGTCATCCACCTTGACTTTCCGGAGCATCTGCCGGATCATGACCTCGATGTGTTTATCGTTGATATCAACCCCCTGTAAACGATATACCCTTTGCACTTCTCGCAGGAGGTAAGTCTGAACTCCGCGCACGCCTTTCACTTTAAGGATGTCGTGCGGATTCACTGAACCCTCAGTGAGTTCGTCACCCGCTTCGACTCGTTGTCCATCCCGCACCTTCAGACGCGAACCATAAGGAATCTGGTAGGAGTACTTCTCGTCAGTGTCATTAATAATCTCAATCTCCCGCCGGCCCTTGGTTTCAGTAATCTTAACCACACCATCAATTTCTGCGATCACCGCCTGGCCTTTCGGTTTGCGGGCCTCAAATAACTCTTCTACCCGGGGTAGACCCTGCGTGATATCGTCACCCGCCACGCCGCCGGTGTGGAAAGTCCGCATCGTCAATTGGGTACCCGGTTCACCGATTGACTGAGCCGCGATAATACCAACCGCTTCGCCAATCTCAACCAGATGACCCGTGGCCAGATTTCGTCCGTAGCACTTGCGGCAAACTCCGTACCGCGTCTTGCAGGCCAGCACCGATCTGATTTCCACATGCTGGATACCTGCTGCCTTGATCCGGTGAGCCTTATCTTCATCAATTTCCTGATCATGCTCAACAATGATTTCGCCGGTAGCCGGGTCAACCACATCAACGGCAGCGAAGCGGCCAATCAAACGCTCTTCGAGTTTCTCAATAACTTCGGTACCATCTTTAATCTCGTCAACCCGGACTCCGCTCTGCGTACCGCAATCTTCCTCCCTGACAATCACATCCTGGGCCACATCCACCAGGCGGCGGGTTAAATAACCTGAATCTGCCGTCCGCAGCGCGGTATCGGCCAGCCCTTTACGGGCACCGTGGGTTGAGGTAAAGTACTCCAACACCGTCAAACCTTCTCTGAAATTAGCTTTAATCGGCAGGTCGATGATTCGTCCAGATGGGTCAGCCATCAGCCCCCTCATCCCAGCTAACTGGCGAATCTGTTGGATGTTACCCCGGGCCCCGGAATTAGCCATCATGTAGACCGGGTTGAATTTATCCAGGGTCTTTAACAAAGCATTGGTCACATCGTCCGTGGCCTTATTCCAAATACCAATAATCTTCTGGTATCGCTCGTCCTCCGTGATCAAACCGCGCCGATATTGCTGCTCGATCTGTTCTACTGCCGCTTCGGCCTTGGCCAGGATCTCATGTTTCTCTGGCGGCACCTGGATGTCTGTTATTCCAATAGTAATTCCCGCCTTGGTGGAGTAGTTAAAGCCGAGCTTCTTAATGCCGTCGAGCATCCTGGCGGTGCCTTCGTTGCCTAAGGCACGGTAGCACTTATCGACGATCTGTCCCAGTTCTTTTTTACCAACGACTTGGTTAATAAATCCAACTTCTGGTGGAATAACCTGGTTAAAGATTAGCCTTCCAAGCGTCGTGTTAATGCGTTGACCATTGTGCCGGACCAAGATTTTGGCGTGTAAATCAAGGTCACCATTTTGGTAAGCCATAAATGCTTCCTCATAACTGGAAAAAGCCTTGCCTTCCCCTTTGGCCCCCTCTTTTTCCACCGTTAGGTAGTAACAACCCAAGACCATGTCCTGCGTCGGCGTGACCACTGGCCGGCCATCCTTGGGGTTCAGAATGTTGTGCGACGAGAGCATCAGTAACCGGGCTTCCGCCTGCGCCTCAGCTGATAAGGGAACATGGACAGCCATCTGGTCGCCGTCAAAGTCAGCGTTGTAAGCCGTACAGACCAGTGGATGAATCTGCAGAGCACGGCCTTCAACCAAGACCGGCTCAAAAGCCTGGATCCCCAAACGATGTAGGGTTGGCGCCCGGTTCAACAAGACGGGATGTTCCTTTATCACCTCTTCCAAAACATCCCAAACCTCATTGCGAACTCGCTCCACCATCCGCTTGGCACTTTTAATGTTGTGGGCATAACCATCGTTCACCAGTTTTTTCATGACAAAGGGCTTAAACAACTCCAGGGCCATTTCTTTGGGCAGGCCACACTGGTTAAGCTTTAATTCAGGGCCAACCACAATTACTGACCGGCCTGAATAGTCAACCCGTTTCCCGAGCAAGTTTTGCCTGAACCGGCCCTGTTTACCTTTGAGCATATCACTCAAAGACTTCAAAGGCCGGTTACCCGGTCCGGTGACCGGGCGGCCACGCCGCCCGTTATCGATCAAAGCATCCACTGCTTCCTGCAGCATCCGCTTCTCATTACGCACGATGATGTCCGGCGCACCCAAATCTAGCAAGCGCTTCAACCGGTTATTCCGATTGATCACCCGCCGGTACAGGTCATTTAGGTCAGAAGTAGCAAACCGCCCACCATCTAATTGGACCATCGGCCGCAACTCAGGCGGGATCACCGGAATGACATCCATAATCATCCATTCCGGGCGGTTGCCGGACTTCTTAAAGGCTTCCACCACTTCCAACCGGCGGATCGCCCTGATCTTACGCTGGCCACTGACTTCCTTTAATTCCTGACGGAGCTCTCGGATCAACTCATCCAGGTTCATCTCTTCCAGCAGCTCTTTGATCGCCTCCGCGCCCATGCCGGCATGGAATTTATTTCCATACTTCTCCCGGTATTCCCGATATTCAGTCTCGGTGAGCAACTGTTTTTTCATCAGCGGGGTATCACCGGGATCAATAACAATGTAAGAAACGAAGTACAAGACTTTTTCAAGCGAACGCGGCGACATATCGAGGAGCAAACCCATCCGGCTGGGTATCCCCTTAAAATACCAGATGTGGGAAACCGGGGCGGCCAGTTCGATATGTCCCAGTCTTTCTCGTCTGACTTTAGAACGGGTTACCTCAACACCACAGCGATCACAAACAATTCCTTTGTAACGTACGCGTTTGTACTTACCGCAGTGACATTCCCAGTCCCGGGTCGGGCCGAAAATCTTTTCACAGAACAGCCCTTCCCTTTCAGGCTTTAGCGTTCGGTAGTTGATCGTCTCGGGTTTCTTAACCTCCCCGCTCGACCAGGCTCGGATTTGCTCCGGTGAAGCCAGTCCAATCCGCATGCGGTCAAAGTTATTTACGTCCAACACAGGCCTCTCCCCCTCCCGCTTAGAATTCATCTTCTGCCAATTCGTCTACGTCTTCGTCAAGCTCCCCTTCGTCTAACGGCTCCAGTTCACCTATGGTCTCGTCGTCTTCATCGACATCTTCGCTTTCATCCTCATAGTTATCAACAACCTCACCCTGGATGTCCAGCCCCAGTTCCTTGGCTGTTTCATTGATATCTTCTTCAACCTCTTTGATCTCAATTTCTTCGTCGTATTCGGATAAAACTTTGATGTCCAAACCAAGACTTTGTAGTTCCTTAATTAAGACCTTAAACGATTCAGGGACACCCGGCTCGGGGACATTTTCCCCTTTGACAATGGCCTCGTAGGTTTTGACCCGGCCAACTACGTCGTCCGACTTAACCGTCAATATTTCTTGCAAGGTATAGGACGCCCCATAGGCCTCCAGTGCCCAGACCTCCATCTCGCCAAATCGCTGACCTCCAAACTGGGCTTTACCACCCAAGGGCTGCTGGGTGACCAGCGAATACGGCCCCGTTGAGCGGGCGTGGATCTTGTCATCGACTAGGTGAGCCAGTTTCAGCATGTAAACATAACCGACAGTAATGGGATTGTCAAAAGGTTCGCCTGTTCGTCCGTCGTAAAGAATAGTTTTACCGTTCTCAGGCAACCCGGCTTTCTTTAAGGTTTCCACTATTGCTTCCTCACTGGCCCCATCAAATACTGGCGTTGCAACCTTAATACCCAAAGTTTTTGCCGCCCAGCCCAGATGACACTCCAGGACCTGCCCGATATTCATCCGAGAAGGAACCCCAAGCGGATTGAGGACAATCTCAATTGGTGTCCCGTCCGGCATAAATGGCATGTCTTCTTCGGGTAAGATCCGGGAAATAACCCCCTTGTTGCCGTGGCGACCCGCCATCTTATCCCCTTCAGATATTTTCCGTTTCTGCGCGATGTAGACACGCACCAATTGGTTGACACCCGGGGCCAACTCATCGCCGTTCTCCCGGGAAAAGACTTTAACGTCAACGACCTTCCCCGCCTCACCGTGCGGGACCCGCAGCGAGGTATCGCGAACCTCTCTTGCTTTTTCGCCAAAGATCGCTCGTAATAACCTTTCCTCCGCCGTCAGTTCAGTTTCCCCCTTGGGAGTAACCTTCCCCACCAGGATATCGCCCGGTCGGACTTCCGCCCCGACCCGGATAATCCCACGCTCATCGAGGTCCTTGAGCACGTCTTCCCCCACGTTAGGGATATCCCGAGTAATTTCTTCCGGCCCCAACTTGGTGTCCCGGGCATCGCACTCGTATTCCTCGATGTGAATGGAGGTAAACATGTCTTCTTTGACCAGTTTTTCGCTGATCAGGATGGCATCCTCGTAGTTGTAACCTTCCCAGGTCATAAAAGCGACCAGGACATTCCGCCCCAGGGCTAACTCCCCATGATCCGTCGAAGGCCCATCGGCGATAATCTCCCCTGCCTCAACTCTTTGCCCTTTAGAAACAATTGGCTTCTGGTTTATGCATGTCCCTTGATTGGAACGATTAAACTTAAGCAGCTTATAGCGATCGATTTTGCCGCTATCTGTCTTAATGAGGATCTCATCACCGGTCACACGCGAGACAGTTCCACCTTCCCGCGCAATAACAACAACCCCCGAATCGCGCGCTGCCTTGTATTCCATCCCGGTTCCCACCAGTGGTGAATCAGTCCGCAGAAGCGGTACGGCCTGCCGTTGCATGTTGGAACCCATCAAGGCCCGGTTAGCATCATCGTGCTCCAGGAAAGGGATCAAAGCCGTCGCGATACTAACCACCTGCTTCGGAGAAACGTCCATGTAGTCAACCTCCTCAGCCGGCACCACCAGAATCTTGCTGCCGTACCGGGCGTTGACCCGACTTGTTTTAAAACGGCCGTGCTCGTCAAGAGGGGCATTCGCCTGAGCAATGATAAATTGGTCTTCCTCATCTGCAGTCAGGTATTCAATTTCATTGGTGACAACACCCTTTTCTTTATCAACTTTCCGATAAGGTGTCTCAATAAACCCGTACTCGTTAATCCGGGCATAGGTGCTTAAAGAACCGATCAGGCCGATGTTAGGACCTTCCGGCGTCTCGATTGGACACATTCGCCCGTAGTGCGAATGATGAACGTCCCGCACCTCAAATCCAGCGCGCTCTCGACTCAAGCCCCCTGGCCCCAGGGCACTAAGCCGGCGTTTATGTGTCAACTCAGCCAGCGGGTTCGTCTGATCCATAAACTGTGACAACTGGCTGCTCCCAAAAAACTCCTTGATTGCCGCCACCACTGGACGAATATTAATCAAAACTTGGGGCGTAATTACGTCCACGTCTTGAATGGTCATCCGCTCCCGGACCACCCGCTCCATACGCGATAACCCAATCCGGAACTGATTCTGCAGGAGTTCTCCCACTGAGCGTAAGCGACGATTACCCAGGTGGTCAATATCGTCAACCACACCTTCGCCCTTCATTAATTTCAACAGGTACCCCAGCACGGCCACGATGTCTTCTTTGGTCAGATTACTGACATCAAGCGGAACCTGAATCTTCAACTTCTTATTTAGTTTATAACGTCCGACGTTAGCCAGGTCATAACGCTTAGGGTCAAAGAATAATGCTTCCAGCAGCGACCTGGCACTCTCAACCGTTGGCGGCTCGCCCGGTCTGAGTCGCTTATAAATTTCCACCAGCGCTTCTTCTTCCGATTCTGTGTTGTCCCGGTCTAAAGTGATGCGAATATACTCGTCGCCTTCAAACAAAGACATGATCTGGGCATTGGTGGAGTACCCGAGTGCGCGTATCAAAACTGTGGCCGGGAGCTTCCGCGTCCGGTCAACGCGGACAAAAATGTTATCATTAACATCCGTCTCGAATTCCAACCAGGCCCCACGGTTAGGGATCACTGTCGCCCCGTAGAGTTTTTTTCCACTGGAGTCAATCTGCTCAGCATAGTACACACCGGGCGAGCGGACCAACTGGCTGACGATAACCCGCTCTGCTCCATTAATAATGAAAGTCCCCTTTTCCGTCATCAAGGGGAAGTCCCCCATAAAAACCTCTTGTTCTTTTAATTCGCCGGTTTCCTTGTTGTGTAGCCGTACTTTAACTCGCAGAGGAGCCGCATACGTAACGTCTCTCTCTTTACACTCGTCCACCGAATATTTGGGATCTCCCAGGGTATAGTCAATAAATTCTAAAACCAGGTTGCCAGTAAAGTCCTGGATTGGAGAAATATCTTGAAACAATTCCCGCAAACCCACGTTGAGAAACCAATTATACGAATTTTGTTGGATCTCAATAAGGTTGGGCATTTCTAAAACTTCATCGATTTTGGCATAACTCCACCTGACTCTTTTCCCTACCTGGACTGGATAAACCATGGTACCTCACCCCTTATCATGTTGGTAAAATCCCGCCGCACCGGAAGACTTAAAGGAAACCAGATATATGAAACCACAGACAGTTAAAAGCAAGGCTTAGCCTTTGTTAAACCTCGCTTTCCACCCATGGTTAAATATTCGGCCTTATCTAGCTATTGTTACCACTTCCACTAGAATTATGCACACAAATGGACGTCCTTACCAATTGTCCCTACTAAAGATGCCATTTTTTAATGTTAGCACAAGAGATGTTGATTGTCAAGGAATTTGCAGGAAAAACTGCCGCTTTTTTTGAGGTGGGACAAAAGGATAAACTGGACACCCCGTATAACGAAGTGTCCAGTCTGATGGTTCTGTAGACGAAAACCTTACTTAATCTCCACGGAGGCACCAGCTTCAACCAACTTGGCCTTGATGGCTTCAGCCTCTTCCTTACTGATCTTTTCTTTGACAGGTTTCGGGGCACCATCAACCAAATCCTTCGCTTCCTTCAGCCCTAAACCGGTAATCTCGCGCACTACCTTGATGACGTTGATCTTCTTATCACCAGCGCTAGCCAGGATAACGTCAAATTCGGTTTGAGCCTCTTCCACCGGCGCTGCCGCAGCAGCTACTGGTGCTGCCGCTACCGCTACCGGGGCCGCAGCTGTAACGCCAAACTCCTCTTCAAAAGCCTTGACCAGTTCGGCTAATTCCAGAACGGTCATGCCCTTTACCATTTCCAGGATTTCAGCAACCTTACTCATTTATTTCACCTCCTTAAACCCTTCTGAGTCTTTATTTATAGGTTAAGATAAAGCAAACTTGGCTTGCGCCAAGGTTTAGCGCAGGTATAGGTCTTAGTTGCATTATGTTGAGCAGGAAGTTATATCTCTGAGCAACCAAGGCTAAGCTTCTTTTTGTTTCCTGACGGCATCCAGGGCATAAACAAACTTGCGAATCGGCCCCTGCAGAACATTGACCCAGGCCGTGATCGGCGCTTGCATCGCCCCCACGACTTTAGCCAGGAGCACCTCTCGGGACGGTAAATCAGCCAGGGCTTTTACCCCTTCGAGGTCGATAACCTTTCCTTCCAAAACCCCGCCTTTTATAGCAAAGTTTTTGTTTGTCTTGGCAAACTCAGACAAAATTTTCGCTGGCGCCACGGGATCATCGCTAAAAGCAATGGCCGTCGGGCCTTTTAAATATACTTCCAGTTCATCCAATCCAATGTCTTTGACCGCGATTGTAGCAAGTGTGTTTTTAACTACCCGATATTCAATTCCAGCTTCGCGCAGCTGATTTCTCAATTTTGTCACTTCTTTTACGTTAAGTCCGCGGTAATCAGTTAAAACTGCGCTCTTGGAACGCTGGAGCTTTTCTCTAATCTCAGTGACAACCTGCTTCTTGGCTTCGATATTCGGCACTCATTTTCACCTCCTCACAAAAACTTAAGCCTCTGCAGACAACAGAGGCTATAATAAACAGAGTAATTAAGACTCCGAAAATTTGCCTTAACCTCGGTAGGCGGGTTAATTAAACCCCTTACGTGTCCCCACACCTACTGTCTACAGTTAATTAATGGTATTATATTCTCACGCTGGAGCTCATTTTAGCACACAGTGGCAACCACTGTCAACTGCAGAACATTTCACCGCAAACGAGAACTGGCGTTAACCAATTAGCCCTCTCTGGTCAGAGCTTTCAGCGGATTGATTCTAATCCCCGGGCCCATCGACGACGAAACCGTGATGCTTTTCAGATATTGCCCCTTGGCCGCGGCTGGTCTAGCGCGAACCAATGTCTCCAGCAATGTCTGATAATTATCTTTCAGTTTGTCCACGTCAAAAGAAACCTTACCGATCGGGGCGTGCACGATTCCCGTCTTATCAACCCGATATTGAATCTTACCTGCTTTAGCTTCTTTGACGGCGCGTTCAATTTCAAAGGTAACCGTACCGACTTTCGGGTTCGGCATCAGGCCTTTCGGGCCTAAAAGCTTACCGAGTTTACCAACTGCCCCCATCATGTCCGGCGTGGCGATCGCGACATCAAAATCAAACCAACCACCCTGGATCCGGGCAATAATATCTTCGGCTCCCACATAATCAGCGCCGGCCTGCTCAGCTTCTTTAGCCTTATCACCTTTGGCAAACACCAGAACTTTACGGGTTTTTCCAATTCCGTGCGGTAAGACTACCGCACCCCGGATTTGCTGGTCAGCGTGTCGGGGGTCAACCCCTAGTTTAACTGCTACTTCGACCGTCTCGTCAAATTTGGCTGGAGCAGCCTTCTTCACCAACTGCAGTGCCTCAACTGGTTCATAAAGCACGGAGCGGTCAACAAGCTTAGCAGCTTCCTGATACTTTTTTCCTCGCTTTTTCATACGTCTACCTCCTCAAGTGGTCGTGACGGAAATGTTCCTCCCACTACCTGGTGAAAGCCTAACCTTCCACAATCTCAATGCCCATGCTCCGGGCCGTCCCTTCGATCATCCGCATCGCGGCGTCGATACTGGCAGCATTCAAGTCTTTCATTTTCATTTCCGCGATTTCTTTGACCTTGCTCTTCGTCACTTTGCCAACCTTCTTACGGTTTGGTTCGCCAGACGCAGTTTCCAAGCCGGCCGCTTTTTTCAACAAGACCGAAGCTGGCGGCGTCTTCAACACAAATGTAAACGAACGGTCATCGTAAACCGTAATTTCTACTGGAATAACCAGACCCGCTTGCGCCGCGGTCTTTTCATTATATTCCTTACAAAAAGCCATAATATTGACACCATACTGACCCAGGGCCGGACCAACTGGAGGGGCGGGAGTCGCCTTACCGGCCTGACACTGCAGTTTAACCAGACCTACTACCTTCTTGGCCATTCTTTCCACCTCCTTCAAGTAAAATGTGGTATGCGGGTAATTATGAATACCCTCCCACCAGGAAAATTGGCTTCATTATCAAATGAGACTGCCAATTTTCTTATTCAAGGGGGGTCACCCCCACTTAAACCTTTTCCACCTGGGAAAAATCAAGCTCGACTGGGGTTTCCCGCCCAAACATCGAGATCAACACTTTTAGCTTGCCTTTATCAGGATAAATCTCCTCTACTGTGCCAATAAAATTCTGAAAAGGCCCAGCGATGACCCGGAGACTCTGCCCAACCACAAAATCAATCTTTGGCTTGGGTTCATCTATTCCCATCTGTTTGAGAATTTGTCTCACTTCAGCCGGCCTCAGCGGGATCGGCTTGTTTCCTGTACCTACAAAACTGGTGACTCCAGGGGTATTGCGGACCACATACCAGGAATCATCGGTCAAAATCATCTCAACCAGAACATAGCCGGGATAGATCTTCCGCTTGGTAATCTTTTTCTTACCATTTTTAATCTCAACTTCATCTTCCATCGGGACAAGAACACGGAAAATCTTGTCACCCATATTCATGGATTCAACCCGTTTTTCCAGGTTGGCCTTAACCTTATTCTCATATCCCGAATAAGTATGAATGACAAACCATTTCGCTTCTTCCATAATTCAAGGGACCCCTAAGCCAGGCCCCTCACCCCCTTGAGAATCACATCAGTTAGTATGGTTGACAATCAAGCCAGAGCCTTGAATAACTGTTCTAAAAGAAAACTCAAGACCGAATCAACCAGCCAAATTAGTAAGGCGACAAAGGCCACTGAGATCAGAACAACACCCGTGTAGGTAATGAGCTCAGAACGATTTGGCCAGTGCACCTTTTTTAGTTCTGACCATACTGTCCGCAAAAAGTTGGTAGTCCTAGTTCGATATTCGCTGAATCGACCAGCCTCGACCCGTTTAATGTTAGCCATCCGTTTCACATCCCTGATCAGGTTTTGAGAATATCCCCACCCAGTATACTTGCAAGTCGGGATGACTATTTAGTTTCTTTATGGAGGGTGTGTGTTTTACAGAACTTGCAGTACTTCTTCATTTCGATCCGGTCCGGATCGTTCTTCTTATTCTTGTTGGTTTGATAATTCCGCTGCTTACATTCTGTACAAGCCAGGGTAACACCAACTCGCATGCAAATCGCCACCTCCTGCCTAAACCACTTATAAGTCAGCTTGCCTTCACTCTTTGACTGTTCAGGAGCTTTTAAAATTTATACGCTTAAGCATAATCATGCCTGAAATCGCTACCCTAAGAATTTATCATAATTTGTATTAACTGTCAATAGCATGCGTGCTTAAGCCTTCTGGCTTTAGGTTATTCCATAGTTTATCATTTTTGACTGTTTTCTAAACGTTAAAAGGGGAAATCGCCAGCCAACGATTTCCCCAATGCAATCTTGAGAAAGGCCTTGCTTTACTTTTTACTCAATGATCCCGGTAACCACACCAGCGCCAACCGTCCGGCCGCCTTCCCGAATCGCGAACCTTAAACCCTCTTCGATGGCGATCGGGGTGATCAACTCGATGGTCATCCGGATGTTGTCTCCCGGCATAACCATTTCTACGCCCTCAGGCAGGGTAACTACGCCCGTTACATCAGTCGTCCGGAAATAAAACTGTGGCCGATACCCGTTGAAAAACGGTGTGTGCCGTCCACCTTCTTCTTTCGTCAGAACGTAGACTTCCGACTGAAACTTGGTGTGCGGTTTGATCGAGCCCGGTTTGGCCAGCACCATCCCCCGCTCTACTTCTTTCCGCTCCACGCCCCGCAGCAGGGTTCCAATGTTGTCTCCAGCTACCGCCTGGTCTAATAGCTTCCGGAACATTTCTACCCCAGTACACACCGTCTTCCGGGTGGCTTCCCGTAAACCAACGATTTCTACTTCATCCCCTACCTTGACGGTCCCCCGCTCGACCCGACCAGTCGCTACGGTGCCCCGTCCAGTTATGGTAAAAACATCCTCCACCGGCATCAAGAACGGTTTATCTACATCCCGCTCCGGAATCGGCACGTATTCATCAACGGCATCCATCAAGGCCCAAATCCGACTGCAGTGCGGGCATTCCCGACTCCCACAGCCACACTCTAACGCCTTTAGGGCCGACCCGGGAATTACCGGAATGTCGTCACCCGGAAATTCATATTCATTCAATAGATCCCGCACTTCCATTTCGACCAGTTCCATCAATTCAGGATCGTCTACCATGTCAGCTTTATTCAGGAAAACAACGATGTAAGGCACGCCAACTTGCCGTGCCAGCAGGATGTGTTCACGGGTCTGCGGCATCGGTCCATCAGCCGCTGACACTACCAGAATGGCTCCGTCCATTTGGGCAGCACCAGTGATCATGTTCTTGACGTAGTCGGCGTGACCTGGGCAGTCCACGTGGGCGTAGTGCCGATTGGCAGTTTCGTACTCGACATGGGCGGTCGAGATGGTGATCCCTCTTTCTTTTTCTTCTGGTGCCTTGTCGATCTGGTCATAAGCCGTCGGTACCGCGCCGCCCACTTTGGACAACACATAGGTGATTGCCGCGGTCAAAGTGGTCTTGCCGTGGTCAACGTGGCCAATCGTGCCCACATTCACGTGAGGTTTGGTTCTTTCAAATTTTTTCTTAGCCATGGACCTTTCTTCCTCCTTATTAACTTCTTATCCGATATAAAATTTTGTCTATTCAGGATCAACACTTTACGCTTATTCTACACCGGTGGAAAAAATCCTGCCGATTTTAGGAAAAACCTATCTTTTAGATTGCCAAAAATGCTTTTTTTTATTCTTGCTTTCTCCAACCATATACAATCTAGGGACAATTTGAATACCTTTATTCGCTCAAGCCCAGATGATGCACCAAGTCCCCCAAAAATTTCTCGGCCTGGGCGTGGACAACCACTACAGCCCGCTGGTCCCACGGAGTTGGCTCTCGGTTGACAATGATTAACTGCCGTGCCAGTCTTGGCAGGTCAGCTACCGGATATACCTGCAAACTACTGCCTACCACCAGCATGAGATCGCAATTAACAGCCTCATCAACAGCCCGATAATAATCTTCTCCCATAGGGTCCTCAAAAAGCACCACATCCGGACGCAGGATACCCTGGCACACCTGACACCGGGGAGGATTAATACCACGGTTATACTGCTCGGTCAACTCAGCGAACGGATACTGTTGCGCGCACTGCAAACAATGGCAACTCCGTAAGTGTCCATGAACTTCCCATACCTTTAGTGAGCCCGCTTTCCGGTGCAAACCATCGATATTCTGGGTGATCACCCCATAAATTAGCCCGCTTTTTTCGAGAAGAGCTAGAGAACGGTGAACAGCATTAGGTTCAGCTTCGAGGTAACTAGCCCAGCGCAGCAGACTAAAAGAGTAAAATTCCGCGGGATTGTTTAAAAGCGCTGTTACACTAGCTCTTTGCATTGGGTTGTACTTTTCCCACAGGCCCGTGCCCTTGCTACGGTAGTCAGGAATACCACTCCCAGTACTCGCTCCGGCACCAGTTAGAGCTAAGGTTTTGCGGGATTGCCTCAACATCTCAGCCGTTTTTAACACTGCCTCATGTAGATCCTCCATTGAATCACCTCCCATTTCAAGTTTATTATACCGTAGTCCCTTAAGGATAGCCTAGCCAGAAAAATGAAATTTACTTAAAAAAAGCCACTAAATCAAAAAGCTGCTGCTCGATCCTTTAGCTTGAGAACTGTTTACCAAAGAAGAAAGACCTATCTGATATGATAGGTCTACGCATTTTACTTGGTAGCGGTGCAGGGATTTGAACCCCGGACACTGCGGGTATGAACCGCATGCTCTAGCCAACTGAGCTACACCGCCAGATTTGGAGCCGATAACCGGGATTGAACCGGTGACCTTATCCTTACCAAGGATACGCTCTGCCAACTGAGCTATATCGGCATGTTGGTTGCGGGGGCTGGACTTGAACCAGCAACCTTCGGGTTATGAGCCCGACGAGCTACCAACTGCTCCACCCCGCGATAAATATTTTTGATAAATAATTTTTTATTGAAAAATGGTGGAGGGGGAAGGATTTGAACCTTCGAAGGCGGTGCCAACAGATTTACAGTCTGCCCCCTTTGGCCACTCGGGAACCCCTCCAAATAAGGTTGGACGTCAGATGTTGGAAACCCACCCAAGTTGCGCCGTGTTCCAACCTCGTACCTCCAACAAAATTGGAGCCGACGATGGGACTCGAACCCGCAACCTGCTGATTACAAGTCAGCTGCTCTACCGTTGAGCTACGTCGGCGCGACTGACAGCTTAGATTATATCACCGCGAATCAATTCAAGTCAAGAGATTTACTTAAATTAAATTATGGTAAATGAGGTGGCAATTGGTTAATTATCATCTCTTTTTTCTAAATATCTTTCAAGTTTACGCTTGACCCGTTGCAATGCGTTATCGATTGATTTAACGTGCCTCTTCAAATCCACAGCGATTTCTTGATATGACTTTCCTTCTAAATACGACATTAAAACCTTCCACTCAAGCGAGCTTAAAATCTCACCCATTTTTTCTTCAATGTCATCGAACTCTTCCCGACTGATGATCAGTTCTTCCGGATCGGTAATCTTAGAACCGGAAATAACATCCAGAAGCGTACGGTCGGAATCTTCGTCATAAATCGGTTTATTTAAGGAAACATATGCGTTTAAAGGAATATGCTTCTGCCTGGTCGCCGTCTTGATGGCAGTGATAATCTGGCGGGTAATACACAATTCAGCAAAAGCACGGAAAGAAGACAACTTATCGCAACGGAAATCCCGAATAGCTTTATAGAGGCCAATCATACCCTCCTGGATAATGTCTTCCCGATCTGCCCCGATCAAGAAATATGATCTGGCTTTGGCCCTGACAAAATTTTTATACTTGTTGATCAAATGCTCGAGAGCCGCGTCATCACCTTCCCGCGCCATTTCGACAATATCTTCATCGGTCATTATTTCGTAAAGATCTATAACTTCTCTCTGAGCATTGAGACTCATCAAAATCGCCTCCACATCAACAGTTTCGTAAATCCCAAAAACTTCAACTTAAAGTCTAGAGGAAGTCTTTAATTCTTTTGCAATAAAAATGACTCTGCTTGAAGTTTACAAGGAAGTCATTTCTTTACGCGCTTATTAGCTATATTGACGATAAAAAGGTATTTCGGGAAAAATACCTTTCAATTTTCCTGTAGACTCAACCATTTACATGACCAGCAAACTTTAATTTTGTCCGAGGAGATTGTCCTCTAGGTAATCAAATAAAAGGCGAGCATCAGGTCTCTATAAATATATCTATGTATACCACGGAGGCGAAATGACAATAAAGAGGGTTGTCCATTTGACATAATTATTATAACTGAAAGCTCTAAAAATCGTCAAGGCATTTTTGGGGGAGGGGCTAACTCTTCTGGCGGCGCCACTCCTCCAGGACTCGGCGTAATTCAGCAGGAAGACGAGCATCAAGAGTAGGTCCGGGGCGGTTTAGGGTTATCTGTCGCCGATTGTCCTGGAGGGTAGAATAAACCAGTTTACGCAGTTCCCTGGCTGGCAGCCGATATGCTCCTTTACCAAAGATTAACCGTTGCTCTATATAGTCTGAAGTAGCTACATAAACCGATAAACCGTCAGGTATTTTCTGCACCATTTTTTCAATTGCCTGATCCGCGGTAACTCCCTCGGGGGTGTAGATCACCTGAATTCCGTCTACAACTTCACTGGTCTGCACCCCACCCCGCACCAGATGGGCATCAAACACCACGATCACCTGGTTACCGCATAATCCTCGCCAATTAGCCAGAATCTCGATCAATTTGTCACGGCCGTGCTCAAGACTTTCCTCGCTGAGCTTGGCTAATTCCGGCCAACCGTTGAGAATGTTGTAGCCGTCAACAATCAAAACATCGATCAAGGCTTATTCCCCTATTCCTATTTCGAATGTAATTGCTGAACCGAGCGCTGGCGCACCACTTCATAGAGGACTACTGAAGCAGCGACCGCCGCATTCAGGGAGTTAACCTGCCCTAACATTGGTAGCTTAATCAAAAAATCACACGTCTCTCTAACCAACCGGCTGACGCCACGTCCTTCCCCACCAACCACCACGACCAGTGGCCCAGTTAGGTTAGCCTCATAGTACAGGCGGGAAGCGGTTACATTCGCTCCCACTACCCAACAGCCAGCTGCTTTCAACTCTTTTAAGGTCTGTACCAGGTTAACCACCCTGGCCACAGCAACATGCTCAATCGCCCCGGCAGAAGCCTTGGCAACCACCCCGGTAACCGGTACGGCCCGCCGCTTCGGAATAATGATTCCGTGGACGCCAGTTGCTTCCGCGGTCCGTATGATCGTTCCCAGGTTATGCGGGTCCTCCAGTCCGTCGAGAGCAACAATCAGCGGGTCTTCCCGTCTGGATCTGGCCAGTTCCAGAATATCCTCAACCTCGACATATTCTTTAGCCGCGACCCAAGCCAGTACTCCCTGGTGAACCGGGGTAGGGCTAACGTTGTCCAAGTATCGCCGTTCGACTTCGGTGACTGGTATACTTCTTTCTTTGGCCAGGGCGTAGATTTCTTTAATTGAACCTTCTCGCGCCCCTTTGGCGATAACGATCCGATTGATTTCCCGCTGTCCCCGTAGGGCCTCAAGCACAGGATTGCGGCCGGCAATGATTTCATCCATGGGCTCACCTTCTGGAATGGAAATATGCAGTTCAGGAGCTTCATTATTTATTCTACCTGATTTACGGCAAGCTAATCGGTACCCGGGACATCAGTTCGCACAACCGTTTGTGCTCCCCCTTCAGGTACAGATAGCCGATCAGTGTTTCCAGGCCCGTGCTGTAACGGTATTCGATCATCTCCGCGCTCTTGGGAACGTGGCCCGATTTAGCGTTTCGGCCACGGCGCATCATCATCTGTTCTTCTTCCGTAAGCTGACTTTCAATTTCTTGCAAGAACTGAGCCTGGAAACTGGCCTGCACCAATTCTACCGCCCGCTGATGGATGTTTTTTACCCTGGTCAGGCCGGCCTCGATTAACCTTGACCGAATATAAAGCTCGTAGACGGCATCTCCGATATAAGCCAGTACCAACGGAGGCAACTGTTCAGGCGGTGGGTTGTTTGTTGGTTCAAAGATCATAAGCCCGCCTCAACCTTCCAACGCGTCCCATTCGGGGTATCTTCTAAAACAACACCTAACCGTTTTAGTTCGTCACGCAGGCGGTCCGCCGTCACCCAATCCTTTCTTTTTTTGGCCGACCAGCGTAGATTGATGAGCAAGTCAAGCAGCCCTTCCAGGATATTTCCCTGCGACATTCGCTGTACCCGAACTCCCTGCGGGGTATCTTCCAGGACTATTCCCAGTGATTTGAGCTGTTCCTGAATAATATCGGCCACACTCCAGTTTTTGGCTTGCCGGGCTTCTTGTCGCACCGCCATCGTCAACTGGAGCAATTTCTCAATCAGACGGTCACTTCCCGCTTCGTCCTGGAGGGTCAATATACCCAGCACATCTCCCCCAAGTCTGGACATAATCCGAACCGCTTGGCTGAGTGCCTGGCAGGAAGCCGCATCAGGAACAAACTCACTGTTGTTCAAAAATAGGTTGATCTCACGGGCCAGATCGAAAAGATTAGCAATCCCGAGGGCCGTGTTGAAATCATCGTCCATGGCTTCAATAAACGCCTGTTCCAGTTCTTTTATACGGTTAAAAAATGTTAAGCTGCGCCCGGCGATTTCCACTTCACCGGTGCTCTCGCCTGTTTTCTTCAGGGTTTCCTCAGCCAAACGATAGGCATTCTTTAACCTTTCTAAACCGCGCCGGCTCATTTCTAGTTTTGTATCATCAAAATCCAATGGACTCCGGTAATGGGTGGACAGGAGATAGAAACGAACAACATCTCCGGAAAACTTGGTCAGAATATCCCGCAGGATAAAAAAGTTTCCCAGCGACTTCGACATCTTCTCCTGATTGACAGTAATGAATCCGTTGTGCATCCAGTAGTGGGCAAACGGACGACCATCCCCATAGGCTTCCGACTGGGCAATCTCGTTCTCGTGGTGCGGGAAGATCAGATCAAAACCACCACCGTGAATATCAAACCCGAACCCCAGGTACTTGAGGGACATAGCCGAACATTCGATGTGCCAACCCGGTCGGCCAGGCCCCCAGGGGCTTTCCCAGGCAGGCTCACCTGGTTTAGCCGCTTTCCACAGAGCAAAGTCCATTGGGTTCCTCTTCCGGACATCAACCTCTACCCGGGCACCGGCCTGCAAGTCGTCTAAAGACCGCCCCGAAAGCTTACCGTAATCAGCAAACTGCTCTACACTATAATAGACGTCTCCCTCAATTTCGTAGGCATACCCTTTGTTGATTAAGGTTTGGATCATCTCAATGATCTCTGGGAGATGTTCACTTACCCGGGGGTGAACATCGGCCCTCATAACCCCCAAGGCATCGGCATCCTCAAAGTAAGCGGCGATGTATTTTTCGGCCAGAGCTAGAGGAGCTAACTGTTCTTCCTGCGCTCGGTTAATAATTTTATCGTCGATGTCGGTGAAGTTCTGAACGTAGACCACCTGATAACCCCGGTAGGTAAAATACCGGCGCACTGTATCGAAAACCACCAGCGGCCGAGCATTACCCAGATGGATATAATTATAGGTAGTTGGTCCACAGACATACATCCTAATCTTATTTGGTTCCCGCGAGATAAACCTTTCTTTTTGTCTGGTTAGGGTATTGTAAATCCTGATGCTCATTCCGCTCTTCCTCCAACTCCGCCAATCGGTTTTCTAATTCCTCAATCCGTTTTTGCAGGGTAGTGATCATCTCCGCCACCGGGTCGGGCAGCAGGTGGTGCCGCAGGTCAATCTGGCCGTCGGCATTGTCAACTTTTACTCCGTCACGGACCACGATCCGACCCGGCACCCCCACGACAGTACAATTGGGCGGTACACTGCTCAAGACTACTGAGCCAGCGCCGATGCGGACATTGTCGCCCACGGTAAATGACCCCAATACCTTAGCCCCGGTAGCGATTACCACATTGTTACCAATGGTCGGATGCCGTTTCCCTTTTTCCTTGCCGGTCCCGCCGAGGGTTACTCCCTGATAAAGAGTAACGTTATTGCCAATCTCAGCCGTTTCTCCGATGACCACCCCGGCCCCGTGATCAATGAAGAGCCCTTCTCCAATCTTGGCTCCCGGGTGGATTTCAATGCCGGTAATGTGTCGACTCCAGTGAGAAATCATTCTCGCTAATAGATACCATTTACGTTTATAACAAAAATGGGCGATCCGGTGAAAGAAAATGGCGTGAAAACCAGGATAACAAAGAATAATCTCCCAAACAGTCTTGACCGCTGGGTCGCGTTCAAATATTACTTCAATATCACGCTTGATTTGCTTAAGAAACCGAAACATCTGATATCCTCCTTTCTAAAATTAATAAATTGGTTAAATTAAAAACCCTTCGCCTCAATTCAGAGGCGAAGGGTGGCTTCGCGGTTCCACTCTGATTGGACACACCGGTCCCACTCAGTGACACCTGACCCGCTTGGGTTGATGTCAACCCCTTAACGGTGGCAAGCCGTTCTGGCCTACTTCAGCGTTCAGCCAAACTGCTCCTGGGCGCATTTCAGCATCCGCGGTACCTGGGGTCACTTTCAGCCGCCGATGACCCCTCTCTGAAGGCGCTAAATGCTTACTTCTCCCGCTCATCGCTTATAGTATTAACATGTGTAACCCAATTATACCCGACTCAGCCGATGATTGTCAACAATGACAAGCTCACTCTAAAGTGAGATAATGTTTCTGGCAATAAGTGAGTCTCTTCAAGCAGCGATCCCGCCCAAGAATGGGAAACAAATAATAAAGATCAGTCCCGTGCGTCTGCCCGGTTAAAGCGACGCGGATCGGCATGTAGACCTTCTTGCCCCCCAGCTTGGTCTCCTTGGTCAACTGCTTAAGCAGGACCTTACTGCTCTCGACATCCAGCCGGTCCATCGCCGCTAGTTTGGACTTGAACAACTCCAACACCACCGGCACCTGTTCTTCGCGGAGCACCTCCCGGGCCTCATCGCTTTCCAAACTAATCTCGTCGTGTATAAAGATCTTAACGTGCTCGACAATCTCGGAGAGCGCGCCCAAGCGGTCCCGAACAGCCTCAACGACCAGTTTAAGCCAGGCATATTTTTCCGGGGTAATTGGCTCTTCCACCAGCCCAGCTTGCTTCAAGAAGGGAATTGCCAGATTGGTAATTCGGTCCAGCGAACTTTGCCGGATGTAGTGACCATTAAGCCACTTCAATTTTTCTAGGTCAAACACCGCTGGATTTTTCGCTACCCGGTCCAAGGAAAAAACCTGAATAAGTTCATCTAAACTAAAGATTTCGTTTTCACCCGGCGGGGCCCAGCCCAGGAGCACCAGAAAGTTAATCAACGCTTCTGGCAGATAACCGGCCTCCTGATAGGCGACAATGGAGGTTGCCCCGTGTCGTTTACTCATCTTCGACCGGTCCTTGCCCAGAATCAGGGAAACGTGCGCAAACTCGGGCTTGGGTAGTCCCAGGGCTTCATACAGCAGGATCTGCCGGGGTGTGTTGGACAGGTGTTCCTCACCTCGGATTACATGAGTGATCTTCATGAGGGCGTCATCGATGACCACAGCGTAATTGTAGGTGGGAATTCCATCGGATTTTACGATGACAAAATCACCGATGGTCTCACTCTCAAAACTGACCTGCCCCCTGACCAAGTCGTTGACCACAACGGTCTGCTTGTCCGGTACCCGGAAGCGAATCGTCGGTTTGCGCCCCGCCCGTTCAAACGCCTGGCGCTCAGCCAGCGTCAGGGCACGGCATTTGCCTAAATAACGTGGGTTTTCCCCGCGCTCAACCAGAGACTTCCGCTCATTTTCCAGTTCTTCTTCCGTACAGTAGCAATAATACGCCTGGCCATTGGTCAACAATTTTTGAGCATATTCCTGGTAAAGAGGTAATCTCTCGGTTTGTCGGTATGGTCCGTATTCTCCCCCAACCTCAAGCCCTTCATCCCAGGTAATCCCCAGCCAGCGTAGCGAATCGATGATGTTTCGCTCTGATTCCAGGCTCGAGCGCTCCAGGTCCGTGTCTTCACTGCGCAAGATAAATGTTCCACCCTGTTGCCGGGCTAACAAATAATTGAAAAGAGCAGACCTGGCACCGCCGATATGCAAAGGCCCCGTTGGACTAGGGGCAAAACGAACTCTGATCTTACCCATCTGCATCATTCCTCCTAAAAGCAAAGCATCCGAACCAATTGCTGCCATTATATCATTATTTTGATTTTGTCGCAGTCGGCAAATAAATTACCGTAGCCACCGCAAAAGCAGCAATACCTTCGCCAGTGCCCGTAAATCCCAGTCCTTCCGTGGTGGTAGCTTTGACATTCACTGCGGACCGATCAATCTCTAGTGTCCGGGCAATGTTGGCACACATCTGCTCAATGTACGGGGCCAGTCTTGGCTGCTGGGCAACGATCGTGCTATCAATGTTATTCACGCGATAACCTTTGGACGACAGGATTTCCCCGACTCGACAAAGCAGCTTCAAACTGGAGATGTCTTTATACTGGGGGTCATGCTCGGGAAAGTGTCGGCCGATGTCACCCTCAGCCACCGCGCCTAAAAGAGCGTCCTTAATCGCATGCAAGAGAACATCCGCGTCAGAATGGCCAGCTAAGCCAAGTTCAAAAGGTATTTTTACCCCGCCTAAAACCAGGTCTCGCCCAGCAACCAGACGATGGACATCATAGCCAAACCCAACCCGCATTAATCCGTTCTCCTTTGCCAAATAGTCTCCGCCAATATCAGGTCATCCGGCGTCGTTATCTTCAGATTGTCGTAGCTACTCATAACCACCCTGACCGGTAAGCCTAACCGTTCGACCAGACTGGCGTCATCCGTCCCCCAAAACCCATCACGATAAGCCTGTTCGTAAGCAGACTGGAGGATATCCCGTCTGAACACCTGAGGAGTCTGGATCGCCCAGAGTTGTTTCCGCCCCGGGGTTGTTACTACCAGGCCATCTTCGTCGACCACTTTAATCGTATCCTTCACCGGGACAGCTGCCACGGCCGCGCCGTCTAATTCGGCCTGTTGAATCACCCTACTCAGGATCACTGGTGTCAAAAGTGGTCGTGCCCCATCGTGCACGACCACCAGTGAACAGTCATCTTGGAGGTGGCGGAGTCCTTCAAACACTGAATCCTGTCGTTCCTTGCCGCCAGCAATGACCCGGGAAACCTTGAAGAACCTATACTTCTGCACAATCTCCCGGACACAATAGTCAACCTCGCCCCGAGCGACCACCACAACCAGATCGTCAATTAACGGCGAAGATTGGAAAACGGCCAAGGTGCGCGCTAAGATTGGCTGGCCAATCAGCGAAAGATATTGTTTGTTACGCCCAACCCCCATTCGTTTTCCCTGGCCGGCCGCAGCGATAATCGCCGTAATGCTACCCACTCACGTTCACCTCGTTTAGCGATGAAGCCGTGGTCGAAGACAGTTTTTTGTCAACACTCATCCGGGGTTTCGCAAAAATCATTCGGCCAGCCGCCGTTTGGAAAACGCTGGTAACAAAAACATCAATCGTTTGCCCAATATACTTCTTACCACCATCGACAACAATCATTGTCCCATCATCAAGATAACCGATTCCCTGGCCGGCCTCTTTACCGTCCTTGATCACCTGGACGTTCATTTCTTCACCCGGTAAAACAATCGGCTTAACAGCATTGGCTAACTCATTGATATTTAGGACCCGGATCCCCTGAAGTTCAGCCACCTTATTCAGATTATAGTCATTGGTGACGATCTGGGCCCCCAGGGTCTGGGCCAAACGGACCAACTTGCTGTCAACCTCTGTTAGATCCTCAAAATCCCCTTCGTAAATCTGGACCATGCCATCCAGTTCTTTGCGCATCGCATTAAGAATATCTAAACCCCGCCGGCCACGACTTCTCTTGAGTAAATCAGATGAATCGGCAATATGCCGTAATTCCTCCAGGACGAAAGATGGGATCCACAACGTCCCTTCTAAAAAACCGCTCCGGCAAATATCTGCGATTCTGCCGTCGATGATCACGCTAGTATCCAGGATCTTACCCTGACTACGCGGCTCCAGACGACTCACCTTTTCCTTATCCCGCGTGGTGAAACGGGGGAAAAATGAGCGAACAGATAACAGGTCATCTTTTCTTCTCATCCCTAATTTCATGCCTAGATACCCCAGAATCAAGCTAACCAAAATTGCCAGGTATCCGCCAATGACTGGGATATAAGAAAAGGAATAGCCTAAAAGACTAGCAATTATAAGTCCAATAATTAAGCCGACCGCCCCACCCAGCAGGTCCTGGGTAGGCATTTTCTGCAAACTGGTTTCCGTCCACTCCATGGCTT
Organism: Bacillota bacterium; assembly: GCA_013178045.1. Taxonomy (NCBI): domain Bacteria; kingdom Bacillati; phylum Bacillota; species Bacillota bacterium. The sequence goes on along the minus strand of JABLXP010000008.1, from coordinate 8,600 downwards.
GCACTACTGCCCTCATCAGTGAAGGAGCAAAAATAAAAGCAATCAGGCTAGCCAGAAGTGTACTCACCACAATAAATGCATAATACGTCGTTCCCTCAGGGATCAGCCGCTGCATCACCTCCTGGCGGCTAATAAAATTGGCCAACCCAAAGCCCCCGGCTGCACCCACTAGAGTAATGAAGGAGCGGACTACTCTTCGGACCATACACTCACCCCCTTTCGTCCTAAAACTGGATTATTGTTCATTACTTTGGAAACCAAATAAAAAAGCCTGGCAATTCCTAGGACAATTATAGCAAACGGGTTTTGAGATGTCAAAAACGGGGCGCCTGGTTACGTTGACAAAGGAACTTGCTTATCAGTATAATAGAGATTGTAAGAAGTCCAGGATTATCAATAACTTAGGACAACTGCAGACTTCCGGGAACAACGGCGATAAACCAAGTTTAGCCTGTATTGGGTAAAGGAGTGAAGCCGTTCCATGAAAGACCTGATTTGCGACGAGTTTCAAAACACTGTAGCTGAACTTTTGATCCGTCACCAAAGTGTTCTCGATGTTTTATCCAAGTCACAAGAGGCCAACGCTCGAGTAAATCGGGCTGTTGTTAAAGCTGTTACCAGTTGTGGTTGCATAAACGTGGAAGCCAAGAAACAAGCCATCCCGCCCGATGCCTCGCTCGCTGAAATGAAGCGGTATTTTGAAAGCCATTTACGGGGTTCTCTGTGCTCTAACTGCGAGGAAATCATCGAGATGGAAATTGGCAAATCTCTGTTTTACCTGGCCGCACTCTGTAACCTGCTGGGCCTTAATTTATACGATATTTTTATTAAGGAACATAAAAAGATTTCAACACTCCGCGTGTTCAATTTTACTTAATAAAAGGGCATATAACGTAATATTCGAGTAAAAAGCCACCAGGCCGGTGGCTTTTATATTTACAGGTTATGAGTGCCGGGCTAGAATTGCCTGCTCCTGGAGCCGTTTCAAGCCGCTCTTGATCGCCCGGGCCCGCACTTCACCAATGCCTTCGACATCATCAAGCTCATTAATCGAGGCCCTTAAAATTTTCGGGAGTTCGTTGAACTTTTCCACCACGTTTTCGATAACCTGCATGGGCAACCGTGGGATTTTTTGGAGCATACGGTAACCGCGTGGGGAAACAGATAAATCGAGAATACCAGCGGTAGAACCATAGCCAAGCGCCCGGCCAATTGCCACCAGGTCCGTTAATTCCTCAGATGACCACCGGCGAATACTGTCCCGGATCTCCCGGGGGGAACGATCCCCATACTTAGCAGAGTAATCGCGAATAATTAACAAGACCTCATCTTCAACGTCCCCTACCAGTTCTTCCAGTTGCAGGTTGACCAGGCGCCCTTCCACACCTAACTCACTGACGTAACTCCTGATCTCATGAACAATCCGCATCACCAATTCCATGCGCTGGATTACCTTGGCGACATCAAATACGGTGACCAGGTTTTCAAACTCCATGGCAGTCAGGGTAATCAGATCTTTGTCCAGCACCATCTTATATTTCTCTAGGGTTTGCAAGGCTTGATTTGCCTTAACCAGCAAAACCCCGATATCCTGAAGTACGTATTTCATTGGGCCCCAGTATAACGAGATAATGCCCCGCCGCTGGGAGATCGCGATCACCAGTTCCCCTGTTTGTCTGGCCACCCGCTCAGCCGTACGGTGCCGAATACCCGTCTCAAACGAAGGAATGCTTGGGTCGGGGATCAACTGGGTGTTTGCCCACAAAATCCGTTTGGAATCACGGTTCAGTATAATGGCACCGTCCATCTTCGCTAATTCATATATTGCAGCTGGCGTAAACTCACAATCGAGGTGAAACCCACCATCAATAATTGACATCACCTGGGGACTATCGCTAACGACAATTAGAGCTCCCATTTTACCCCGTAAAATGCTTTCAATTCCTTCCCTAAGGCCAGTACCCGGGGCGAGAATCCGCAAGGCGTGTAAAAACTTATCATCTAAATTCCGCTCACTGCTCACCCGTTCCTCTCTGGTGATTTTATCATCACGGCACCGGTCTTCCTTTGGTCGCTCTTCGCGGGCTTCCTCTTTTACTGGGTCAATCTTTTTTATTGCCTCGTCTCTGGTGATTTCTTCCTTCGTTTTCTCTTCCTTCACCTATTTCCCCCCTAGCGTAACCTCTAACGCCTCCTGGAGGGTATTAACCGCTACCAATTCAGCGTTTACAGGTGATTTTAGATACCTAAGATTGGACCTGGGAATTACACATTGGCAAAAACCCAACTTCACGGCTTCTTTAATCCTCTTTTCCAACTGATTGACCGCTCTGATTTCCCCGGTCAGACCAATTTCACCCATGACCACACATTCCGCTCTGGTGGGAATTCCCCGATGACTGGAGGCAATCGCCAGAGCGATCCCCAAATCAACTGCCGGTTCATCTAACCGCACCCCACCTACGACATTAACATAGGCGTCTTGCTGGATCAAATGTAAGCCGACGCGTTTCTCCAAGACAGCCATAATCATCGCTACCCGGTTATAATCAACCCCGGTGGTCATACGTCGGGCTTGCCCAAAACTGCTGGCTGTAACCAGGGCCTGTATTTCTACCAGGACGGGCCGGCTGCCTTCCAGTGTGGGTACGACTACGGAACCGGCTGCCCCTGACGGTCGCTGGGCCAGAAACCACTCGGATGGGCTCTGGACCTCGGTCAGTCCACACTCCGACATCTCAAAAATACCGATCTCATTAGTCGAGCCAAAACGGTTCTTTACACTACGCAGAATACGAAAGGTATGGTGCCGCTCCCCTTCTAGATAAAGCACAGTATCCACAATGTGTTCTAACAAACGCGGTCCAGCTACGGCTCCTTCTTTGGTCACGTGGCCAACGACAAAAATGGGCAGGTTCTGCGTTTTACTTAGCCGCATCAGGTGGCCAGTACACTCTCTTACCTGACTGACACTACCGGGGGCGACAGTGATTTCCGGTCGATAAATGGTTTGAATTGAATCAATAATAACCAGACACGGCTTGAGTCTCGCGATCCAGGTTTCCACGTCCGCCAGGTTGGTCTCATTGAGGAGATAAACCTCACCTGGTTCGAGTTCCAAGCGATCAAATCGCATCTTAATCTGCTGGACTGACTCTTCACCTGACACATAAAGCATCCGACCATACTGCTGACTCATTCGGACCACGGTTTGCAGTAGCAGGGTAGATTTTCCAATTCCTGGATCCCCGCCAATTAAAACAAGTGAACCTGGCACCACTCCTCCGCCCAGCACCCGATCAAATTCTGGACTCTGGGTTGAGAATCGGGGTGATGTGTCGGTCACCACCGACGCCAGTAAATTCGGCTGACTGGCCGATTGGGCCGTTAACTCGCGGCGGCCCTCGCTAACAGTGGTCATCTCCTCAACAATGGTATTCCACTCACCACAGTTAGGGCACCGGCCCTGCCACTTCGGCGATTCTTGCCCACATTTCTGACAAAAGAAACTTCGCCTTATCCTAGCCAACTGGACCTTCCCCCGATCAGACATTCCTAATGAAAAATTATAGCATGTTTCGGGAGAGTTGTCAGTCTTTCCCATGAGATGTTAACCGCGAGGAAAAAGAGGTGGGCCAAAACCATTCCGTCTGGCTCACCCCTCAACAAATGCCCACCTTATTTCTTCTTCAGCGAAATTTGCCCATCCGCAACATCGACCAGCACCGTATCTCCAGCCTTGAAGGTTCCCCGCAACATTTCTTCAGACAATGGATCTTCAATCAAGCGTTGAATCGCCCGGCGCAACGGTCGTGCGCCGTAGTTTGGATCGTAACCCTCGGTAGCTAAGCTTTCCTTGGCTGCCTCGGTGATTTCTAGCGATAATTCTTGCTCTTTCATGCGTTTTCTCAAATCGGCCATCATTAAATCGATAATTTGTGAAATTTCTTCTCGGGTCAAGGCATGGAAGACGATGGCTTCGTCGACCCGGTTTAAGAATTCTGGGCGGAAAGTTCGCCGCAGTTCCTCCATCACCCGGTTCTTCATGACCTCGTAGTCATTATTCTCCGTTGGCTGTCTAAACCCAAGGGCAGACTCCCGCCGGAGGTGCTGGGCCCCAACGTTAGAGGTCATAATGATCACCGTGTTGCGAAAATCAACGGTTCTCCCCTTGGCATCGGTCAGGCGCCCGTCCTCCAGGACCTGCAAGAGGACGTTAAAAATCTCCGGGTGAGCCTTCTCAATCTCGTCCAGCAAAATGACGGAATAGGGCTTTCGTCGTACGGCTTCTGTCAGCTGGCCACCTTCTTCATAACCGACATACCCGGGAGGAGCACCGACCAAACGAGAGACCGCGTGTTTCTCCATGTACTCCGACATATCGATCCGCACCATGTTTTCGTCACTGCCAAATAAGGCCTCGGCTAACGCCCGAGCTAATTCCGTCTTACCCACCCCGGTCGGGCCCAGGAAGATAAAGGAGCCGATGGGTCGTTTAGGATCCTTAAGCCCGGCCCGGGCTCGTCGGACAGCCCTGGCCACCGCCTTGATCGCTTCATCCTGCCCAATCACCCGTCGATGGAGAATTTCTTCCATTTTGATCAAACGCTCTGTTTCCTCTTCCGCCAATTTTCTGACGGGAATTCCCGTCCAGCTCGAAACAATATGGGCAATATCCTCTTCGGTTACCAGGGCCTCGGCTTTCCTCTGCTCATCTTGCCAGGCCGCTCTTTGTTGTGCAAGCTGTTCTTTTACCTTTTGTTCCTGATCTCTGAACTCAGCTGCCTTCTCAAATTCCTGGGCCAGGACCGCCGCCTCTTTTTCTTTCTTGATTTCTTCAAGTTTGGCTTCCAGGTCTTTCACATCAGGGGGGGCAGTGTAGGCCCGCAGCCGAACCCGAGATGAAGCCTCGTCAATCAAGTCAATGGCTTTATCGGGTAAGAAGCGGTCGGTGATATATCGGTCAGACAATTTAACCGCCGCCTTGATAGCCTGGTCAGTAATCTTCACCTTATGGTGGGCCTCATAACGGTCCCGCAGTCCGTAGAGGATCGCTTCCGCCTCTTCCGGGGTGGGTTCGTCAACCATTATCGGCTGGAACCGTCTTTCTAAGGCCGGATCTTTTTCAATGTGCTTTCTATACTCATCAAGAGTTGTCGCCCCGATACACTGCAGTTCACCCCGTGCCAGGGCCGGTTTCAAAATGTTAGCCGCGTCAATGGCCCCCTCAGCGCCGCCAGCCCCGATTATAGTGTGGAGTTCATCAATAAATAAGATAATATTTCCCGCCCGTCTGATTTCATCGGTGATTTTCTTTAATCGTTCTTCAAACTCACCCCGGTACTTTGTCCCGGCCACCACTGATGACAGGTCGAGGGTAATCACCCGTTTGTTGGTTAACACCTCAGGCACTTTGTTATCGATGATCCGCTGTGCTAACCCCTCGGCAATCGCTGTTTTACCAACCCCCGGTTCACCAATCAACACCGGGTTGTTCTTGGTCCGTCGACTTAAGATTTGGATTACCCGTTCGATCTCTTTTTCCCGGCCAATCACCGGGTCCAGTTTGCCCTCTTTGGCCAGGTAAGTCAAATCTCGGCTAAAATCATCAAGGACCGGTGTGTTTGTATGAGCTGACCGTCGCCCGGCGGACTGCCCTTTTGTCCCGGCACTGGCCATTCCACCACCGAGCAAGTTCAGAACCTGGGCTCGTACCTGTTCCAAATTAGCGCCCAAACCAATCAGGACTCTCGCCGCTACCCCTTCGCCTTCGCGAATCAAACCCAGCAGGATATGTTCGGTGCCAACGTAGTTTACTCCCTGACGTCTTGCCTCATCGAAGGATAACTCTAAAACATGTTTGGCTCGTGGAGTGAGCCCAATTTCCTGATTACCCTGAACCTCACCCGATCCAATCAGTTCCAGGACCGCCTGACGCACTCGATCTAAATTAATTCCCATCATTTCCAAAGCCTTTGCCGCGACCCCTTCACCTTCTCGGATCAACCCGAGCAGCAGGTGTTCGGTTCCTACCGCCGGATGGTTTAACCGGCGGGCTTCCTCTTGAGAAAGAAAGAGAACTTTTTGCGCCCGTTCCGTAAATCGACCGTTCATTATATTGCACCTCCCTAAAATCATAAAGCCTGAACTTATAAATTTATCTTGTTTAACCCTTACTTGGGGCCAGCTTCTCGCGGATGATGCTTGCTCGTTTCAGATCACGAGCAAAGGGGCTCATCTCGTGACCCGCTAGCTTTTGCAAAAAATTTGGCCGTGTTAAAACAATCAACTCATTTAATATTCTGGTATCTACACCCCGAATTATGCCTAAATCAGCACCCAATCGAACATCGGACAGATAAGAAATTGCCTCCTGGGAAGTAATAATCCGGGCATTAGTCAAGATACCAAAGGCCCGTCCCACCCGGTCTTCCAGTTGCTCCTTGGTCTGCGTTCGGAGTAATTCGCGCGCCATCCTTTCCTGTTCAAGAATCTTATGGGTTACTGCCGTCAAGTTATTGATAATCTCTTCCTCGGTCAAGCCCAGAGTAATTTGGTTGGAGATCTGGAACAGGTTACCGGCCGCTTCCGTCCCTTCGCCATATAAACCCCGGACCGCCAGACCCAATTGAGATAAAGCGCTGAGAACCCGGTTGGCTTGATTAGTGATCACCAGACCCGGCAAATGCATCATAACCGAAGCGCGCATGCCAGTACCCACATTGGTCGGGCAAGCAGTCAGGTAGCCGTATTTTTCATCAAAAGCGAAATCTAACCGCTTCTCTAATACATCATCTACCCGGTTGGCCAAATCCCAGGCTACATTCAGTTGGAAACCGGGAAACAGGCACTGGATTCTTAGATGGTCCTCTTCATTGACTAGTATGCTGACCGCTTCATCCTCACGTAAGACAACCGCTCGGCTCTGAGTGGCTGCCTCAGCGTGTTGCGGACTGATCAGATGTTTTTCCACTAGTATTTGCCTATCCAAAGCCGACAATTCGCTCAAAGCAACTGCTTCCAGATGGCCGACGATTTTTTCCACCTCTTTGTGCGCGATCGCATCAACAACCCGCTTTACTACCTGACGTCCTTGTTCTTCATTCAAGAGATGCGGGCAGGGAACACCAGCCAGGTTTCTAGCAAGACGTACACGGCAACTGATGACCACGTCACTTTCCGGGCCGGTTCCTTCCATCCACTTGCTGTTCGCCCGATTGAGAATATCTTTAATAAACACAACTCTGCCCCCCTTATTCCCTTATGGCAGCTTTTTCTCTAACTCGCGAATTTGGTCACGCAATTGGGCCGCCTGTTCAAATTCCTCCCGCTGGATTGCGTTCTGCAATTGCTGGCGTAGATGCTCGATTTCTTTTTGCAAGCGGATCGCCCCACCGGTCCTTTTCGGTATTTTGCCGGTATGCCTGGCACTCCCATGGATACGACGGAGCAGCGGACTGAGCTTTTCACTAAACCTTTGATAACATTCGCTACAACCAACCTTACCCAGCTGGCCAAACTGGGAGTAAGTTAAACCACAGTTTTCACACTTTGTCGGCTCAGGATAAGCGATACTTATCCCTTCCGGCGTAGGTGGTTCATAGTTTAGCAGGCTGGCCAGTAATTTTTGGATCGAGAAGCTTGGCTCAAAACCAAACCCAATCTGTTCTTGCTCCCTGGCGCAATATTCACAAAGATGCCTCTCCGTTTTTTTATTGTTTACAATCTTGGTTACATGAACAGTAGCCGGCCGTTTTTTACACTCTTCACAGTACATAAGCTCAGACCTCCTGTTCGGACTGTTTTGAGTTCGTTCGAATTATTGTTAGTAAAACTGCCCGCATTATACGGGCTCTAATTATGTCCCGCTCGGGTAATTTTAGACGCAACGTATCACGGCTGATTATAGCACGTAATAACGACAGCTCGCGCTCATTCAGAATACCTTCTTCCTGCAACCGTTTTAAAATATCCTCCGCCTGGGGTTGGGATATTTCTTCGCCAATGAGTTCATTGAGAACTACCATCAATTCGTCCATGTCGTTTAAATTGAGCTTAATAACCCGGACAAACCCCCCACCTCCTCGTCTGCTTTCTACTATATAACCCCTTTCAACAGTAAAACGGGTACCCAACACATAATTGATTTGCGATGGAGCACACTGGAATACCTCAGCCAATTCACTGCGCTGGATTACAACTACTCCATCCTCACTTTTTTCCAGCAACCGGATCAGGTAGTGCTCAATCTGATCACTTAAATTTCGCATATATTCCTCTGGTTCCCCCTTCTGCTGACCTTGATTGCTGTTTTGACCTTTTCTGACCTTTATTTAATTATAATACGCTTCAGTCAATAAATAACAATCGTTTCTAAATCTATTTTTACCCATCGCTACCGTTTTCAGTCGTTTTATACGTCTATATCAACCTGATTCGTAAATTACCACTCAAATTCGTACTTATACATATTTGAGCCTTTTGCAAAATTAGCTTTTTTGTTAAAGGTAAAACATTGTTAGTCGTTTAGATGTACTCTTTTTTCGCTAGATTAAGGTCAAAAACCAAACCACAATGTAATTTAACATTTTATTCCAGGC
>JABLXP010000007.1 GCA_013178045.1 Bacillota bacterium | reverse complement strand
CTTAACGAGGGTTCTCTCGCGCGCCTTAGGATTCTCACCCCGCCTACCTGTGTCGGTTTGCGGTACGGGCACCCATTCCCTGGCTAGAGGCTTTTCTTGACAGTTTGGGTTCAGCTACTTCGGTACTCGTCTTCCCTCGCCATCACTTCTCGGGGTTTCGTAAGACGGATTTGCCTATCTTACCCCCTACCAGCTTGGACGCACTCAACCAACGGTGCGCTATGCCTACCCTCCTGTGTCACCCCTTCGCTCCTAACGGTCCTGGGTGGCATCGGATTCTCAACCGATTGTCCATCACCTACGCCTTCCGGCCTCGGCTTAGGTCCCGGCTTACTCTGGGCGGACGAGCCTTCCCCAGAAAACCTTAGGCTTTCGGCGGGCAGGATTCTCACCTGCCTTCTCGCTTACTCATACCGGCATTCTCTCTTCTCACCGCTCCACCATCCCTTTCAGGATGACTTCCCCGCGGTGAGAACGCTCCCCTACCCCCGGCACTTAACTCAACTCTCCAGTTAGTTTCTCCTTCAACTTTTTGATTCCTCTACCTGAAATGCTGAGTTAAGTGCCGGGCCGTGATTTCGGTGCTACGCTTCAGCCCCGTTTATTTTCGGCGCAGAGCCACTCGACCAGTGAGCTATTACGCACTCTTTGAATGGTGGCTGCTTCTAAGCCAACATCCTGGTTGTCTCGGCAACTCCACATCCTTTCCCACTTAGCGTAGACTTCGGGACCTTAATCGACGGTCTGGGCTGTTTCCCTCTCGACTACGGATCTTATCACTCGTAGTCTGACTCCCACGGTCCAATTTACGGCATTCGGAGTTTGAGAAGGTTCGGTAACCTGCTCAGGCCCCTAGCCTAGTCAGTGCTCTACCTCCGTAAATCATCCCTTGAGGCTAGCCCTAAAGCTATTTCGGGGAGAACCAGCTATCTCCGGGTTCGATTGGCATTTCACCCCTACCCACAGCTCATCCGCCGACTTTTCAACGTCGGTCAGTTCGAGCCTCCATTGTGCTTTACCACAACTTCACTCTGGCCATGGGTAGATCACCCGGTTTCGGGTCTACAGCAGCAAACTCTTCGCCCTCTTTCAGACTCGCTTTCGCTTCGGCTCCGTGTCTCCCACTTAACCTCGCTTGCTACTGTAACTCGCCGGTCCGTTCTACAAAAAGTACGCCGTCACCCTTTCGGGCTCCGACTGCTTGTAAGCACACGGTTTCAGGTTCTCTTTCACTCCCCTCCCGGGGTGCTTTTCACCTTTCCCTCACGGTACTGGTTCGCTATCGGTCGCTAAGGAGTATTTAGCCTTGGGGGGTGGTCCCCCCGGATTCCCACGGGGTTCCTCGTGTCCCGTGGTACTTGGGATCCTCTCTGGAGCCTTTGCCCTTTCGCCTACAGGGTTGTTACCTTCTATGACGGGCCTTTCCAGACCGCTTCGACTAGAACAAAGGTTTCTTACTCCATTATGAGAGTCCCGCAACCCCCGGCACTTAACTCAACTTTCGGTTGGCTTCCTTTTCTTTCTCTTCTTTCTTTCTCTTCTTTCTCTCCCAACTCAAATGCTGAGTTAAGTGCCGGGTTTAGGCTCTTCCCGTTTCGCTCGCCGCTACTTGGGGAATCGAGTTTTCTTTCTTTTCCTCGAGGTACTAAGATGTTTCAGTTCCCTCGGTTGCCCCCTCTATGCCTATGGATTCAGCATAGGGTAACTGGATATTACTCCAGTTGGGTTGCCCCATTCGGGTATCCCCGGATCGACGCCTGCTTGCGGCTCCCCGAGGCTTTTCGCAGCTTGCCACGCCCTTCCTCGTCTCTTAGCGCCTAGGCATCCACCGTGTGCCCTTACTAGCTTGACCTTTCGCCTCTTACGGCTTTTATCCCTCGGCTCTTGACAGAACTTCTTTTTCCTCTGTGCAGTTTTCAAAGAACAGAGACCTTAATTGGTCTCTCAAAACTAGACAGTTGTGCGTTTTCCCCGACGACCGACCTAGGATTATCTGGGAAACTTTCCCCCCAGATTTGCTCCTTAGAAAGGAGGTGATCCAGCCGCACCTTCCGATACGGCTACCTTGTTACGACTTCACCCCAATCACTAGCCCCACCTTCGACGGCTGCCTCCTTGCGGTTAGCTCACCGGCTTCGGGTGTTGCCAGCTTTCGTGGTGTGACGGGCGGTGTGTACAAGGCCCGGGAACGTATTCACCGCGGCATGCTGATCCGCGATTACTAGCGATTCCGACTTCATGCAGTCGAGTTGCAGACTGCAATCCGAACTGAGACCTGCTTTTTGGGATTCGCTCCACCTCACGGCTTCGCTGCCCTCTGTACAGGCCATTGTAGCACGTGTGTAGCCCAGGACATAAAGGGCATGATGATTTGACGTCATCCCCACCTTCCTCCGGTTTGTCACCAGCAGTTCGTCTAGAGTGCTCGCCTTTACGTTAGCAACTAAACGTGAGGGTTGCGCTCGTTGCGGGACTTAACCCAACATCTCACGACACGAGCTGACGACAACCATGCACCACCTGTCTTGCTGCTCCCCATACGGGGCACTCCCAACTTTCGTCAGGATTCAGCAGATGTCAAGCCCTGGTAAGGTTCTTCGCGTTGCGTCGAATTAAACCACATGCTCCACCGCTTGTGCGGGCCCCCGTCAATTCCTTTGAGTTTCAACCTTGCGGCCGTACTCCCCAGGCGGGGTACTTATTGTGTTTACTCCGGCACAGAAGGGGTCGATACCTCCTACACCTAGTACCCATCGTTTACGGCGTGGACTACCAGGGTATCTAATCCTGTTTGCTCCCCACGCTTTCGCGTCTCAGCGTCAGGTACAGGCCAGAAAGCCGCCTTCGCCACTGGTGTTCCTCCTAATATCTACGCATTTCACCGCTACACTAGGAATTCCACTTTCCTCTCCTGCCCTCAAGGTAATCAGTTTCAGATGCACTCCCACGGTTAAGCCCTGGTCTTTCACACCTGACTTAATTACCCGCCTACACGCCCTTTACGCCCAGTAATTCCGGACAACGCTCGCCCCCTACGTATTACCGCGGCTGCTGGCACGTAGTTAGCCGGGGCTTCCTCCTCTGGTACCGTCAGCTATCCCCATTCTTCATAAGGATACCTTTCGTCCCAAATGACAGAGCTTTACGACCCGAAGGCCTTCTTCACTCACGCGGCGTTGCTGCGTCAGGGTTCCCCCCATTGCGCAATATTCCCCACTGCTGCCTCCCGTAGGAGTCTGGGCCGTGTCTCAGTCCCAGTGTGGCCGGTCACCCTCTCAGGCCGGCTACTGATCGTCGCCTTGGTAGGCCGTTACCCTACCAACTAGCTAATCAGACGCGGGCCCATCCATAAGCGGTAGCTTGTTCCCAGAGGCCACCTTTCCTCATTAAGCGATGCCGCTCAATGAGCACATTCGGTATTAGCACTAGTTTCCCAGTGTTATCCCCAGCTTATGGGCAGGTTACCCACGCGTTACTCACCCGTCCGCCACTATCCGCCACTTAACTACTTTATAGCAAGCTATTCAGTAGGTTAAATGCCAGACCGTTCGACTTGCATGTGTTAGGCACGCCGCCAGCGTTCGTCCTGAGCCAGGATCAAACTCTCCGATAATTCCTTTATCTTCGAGCTCTTGGCTCTTGTTTCCTTCTGCCTTCTGTGTACCTCAAAGTATCACAGGGTTCATTCTTCCTGAACATCTTTCGATGTCCTTTCTTCCATCGGGCTTTCGCACAACTGTTTAGTTTTCAAAGACCAGCGAGACCTGCCACTGCCTCGGAATTTTATATTACCACACCCAGAACGTGCTGTCAATAACAATTTTATGAGCCAATTATTGTCAGCGTGTTGTGTCTGATTACATTTCTGGGTATCGCTCTCTCGCAGAACCTTTACCAATATATCACGACTGGTTGACCGGACTCAAATCAGCAAAACTCTACCTAATTGATTTCTATCCGAATAATTATCATTGTTGTCCTCTTTTTTCTCCTTCTTTCACTAATCTTCACTGTTTCACAAACAACATCGACTTCGCCAACTATATTGGTTGTGATTTAGCATAAATTCCTGGTTTGAATCTAATACGATAGAAAAAGTGCGCCGCTTGGCCCACTTCGCAAATTTCTTTTATCTTTTTTAAATTGTTTACCTAGTCTTCCCTTGGCCGCATGGTGGGAAAAAGAATCACATCCCGGATCGAGGCCGAATTCGTCAACAACATCACCAGACGATCAATGCCGATCCCCAGTCCACCCGCCGGTGGCATGCCATACTCTAAGGCTTGAATATAGTCTTCGTCCATCATGTGCGCTTCCTGGCTCCCTGCTTTTCGCTGCTCGACTTGCCGTAAAAAACGCTCTTTTTGGTCGATTGGGTCATTCAGCTCAGAAAAGGCGTTAGCAATTTCTCTGGCCGAAATAAACACCTCAAACCGGTCCGTATAGCTAGGGTTGTCCCGGTTGCGTTTGGCCAGAGGTGAAACCTCCACCGGATGTCCTACGATAAAGGTCGGCTGAATTAAATACGGTTCAACCAATTTCTCGAAAACTTCATTCATTACCGTGCCCTTGGAAGCAGTGTTCTCGACCGGCAAATCAAGCTTAGCTGCTACCGCTCGGGCTTCTTCATCATTACGGATCCTGGTGAAATCTACCCCCGTATAGCGCAGGATGGCATCAAGCATGGAAATGCGTTCCCAAGGCGGACTTAAATCGATCTGTTGATCCTGATACTCGATGGTCATTGTGCCCAGTACTTCCAGGGCAACATGGGAAATCAAGTTTTCAGTCAGCACCATCATATCGTTGTAGTCAGCATAAGCCTGATACAACTCCAGCATCGTAAATTCTGGGTTGTGCTTCGTCGAAATTCCCTCATTGCGGAAATTTCGATTTATTTCATAGACTTTTTCCAGCCCGCCAACAAGCAAGCGTTTCAAATAAAGTTCAGGCGCAATACGCAAGTATAACTGCATATCCAGAGCATTGTGGTAAGTAATAAAAGGTCGGGCCGTTGCCCCCCCGGCAATTGGCTGCATCATCGGGGTTTCCACTTCCAGGAAACCTAGTTGGTCTAGATACCGCCGGATCGCCCTGATGATCTGGCTCCGTTGGATAAACACCTGCCTGACTTCCGGGTTAACGATCAAATCAACATATCGTTGCCGGTAGCGGAGTTCAACATCTTTTAAGCCATGCCATTTTTCAGGTAAAGGACGTAGTGACTTGGACAACCAGGTCAGAGATTTGGCATAGACCGAAATCTCTCCTTTCTTGGTCCGGAAGACTGTTCCTGCTACCCCAATGATGTCGCCGATGTCTCCCGACAAAAACAGTTCATAAGCCTCATTACCGACTTCATCAACGCGAACGTAAATCTGGATTCGCCCCGAGAGGTCTTGAATATTCGCGAAACTGGCTTTGCCGTGGGTTCGTTTGGCCATGATCCGTCCAGCAATAACCACCGGCTTGTCCTCCAGTTCGGCAAAGTTATCAATTATTTCTTGGGCGCAGTGTGTCCGTTCAAAACGACCACCAAAAGGCTCAATACCTTTGTCCCGTAGTTCCTTGAGCTTGTCTAACCTAATTTGCCTCAGTTCGTTTACCTCTGTTTCGGCGGTCACCAACTATCCCCCCAACTATTGCTTTGGCTCGAAGACATCCGCTAATTAATACTCATGATCTGGTATCTCAATTTACCAGCTGGTACATTCACTTCAACAATTGAACCGCATGGCTGACCTAAAATCGCCTTCCCGACAGGAGATTCGTTAGAAATCTTGTTCGCTGTCGGATCAGCCTCAGCAGAGCCAACGATCGTGTATTGAAATTCATCACCATACTCCATGTCTTTAAGCGTTACCGTCGAACCAACCGACACTACGTCTGTGGGGATGTCGGAGTCGTCAATCACCCGAGCATTGCGCAGCATTTTTTCCAGTGTCAAGATGCGACCTTCAATAAAGGCTTGTTCATTCTTGGCGTCTTCATATTCCGAGTTTTCACTGATATCCCCGAATTCGATGGCCTGCTTGATTCGCTCGGCTACCTCCCGACGCTTGACAGTCTTCAAGTGCTCTAATTCTTGCTCGAGCTTCTTGAGCCCATCAACAGTCAAGATGACTTCTTTTTCCGCCATTAATCTCTCTCCCTTGTATTATTGGTCTAAATCAATATATGAACTTCATTTTGCAGATATTCAAACCATTACAAAATAACAAAAGATATGAAACGCTTGGATATTCCCTCCCAAGCGAGTCACTCTTTTGTCGAATATTGGCGATATTGGCTGAAAAATTTTTGGTAATCACCACAACAAGCACCACTAAACCTTTTTAACTGGTTAGCAGTGCTTGCTTTTTTCTCGAACAATTTCTTTAATCGCTATTATAATTACCTGGTCGCCCTTTGTCAAGGACTTCCTTCTTTTCCCAGGCGATGTTGTCCATCAGTTTAAATCCATACTTACGCATCAACCGTTGAATCATCACGACTTGCGCCGGTCGAATCTCCCGACTTACAATACTGACAGATTCATTTCTTTCCAGTGTAGCCAGCAACAGCTCAGCTTCCAGGGGATCTAAGAGTGCCATTTGCGCTGCTTCCGTCTCTCCATTGGCCTGTCGCAAACAAAAAACTGGCTCGGCTAGAATTGGTAGATTATTTATTGATTGGCCCAATCTTGGCCGATTTGTCCACGGAAAGAGATCTATGACAATGGTATCAGGTCGGCCGTTGTCCAATTTGATTTCACCTGGATAAACAGACAAATCACCCAGAATCACTACGTCCACCGGGGTTAGCACCCTTTCTACCCTTGGTGTCACCTGACAAACCACCCCACAGGTATAAAGAACTCTCGCCAGCCATGAATCAACACTTCGGTCGGGTTGTTCAACGATAATTAACTCTCGGCATTCCGGGGCAAGTAACTCAGCGGCTAATCTCGTCAGTCGCTGACGCAAAGAAATAACCATGACCCTCGCATGATTTAATAAACGTTCCTGGGTGTTAAGTAATCGCTGTAAGGTTTCCTTAAGGGCTACTAAACGCATCAGTTCTCCACTGATAATTGGGATTTGGAGCCCAGGTGCAACTTTCCCTGCGAGATCGCAAGCCCAAAGAATCATTGGATCATAACCGATTACTTTCGCGGCGAAGCGTTCGGCCAGGTGGCCGGCCGCGACCAGGTGATTGATCACCTTATTTTCGTACTGAACCAGGACTTCTCTCCGTGGAAAGGGGCACGCCAGTATATGCTCTTTAACTATTTCTCCAGATTCTAACTGATAAGTTCGTATTCCCTGACGGCGACTTTTCCCTATAAGTACCGCTAAATCCATAATGCGACCTGAGATCAGGCGGCCCAGGCTAGTCTGTCCGGTGAGTTTAACTGGACGAACAACAGCAAAATCGGGCACTGTAGCCCCTCCTCCAGAAGTCTTGGTGCTAGGAGAGTTGAACAATGCGAGGCTTGATTCCGATCTGATCCAGTAGCGCTCCATAATCACTTGGTGTAATTTGGTCTACAGCTTTTCCAGCGAGTGAAACCAGGACGCCCTCCATCACATTTGTCCCAAAAGAACGTCCATCCAGATCAGGGGTAGTGGTAATGAGTTTACTTACCCCTCGCTGGCGCAGCATTTCAATGTCTTCACTAGTCACCGTATTGGTAATCACAATTTTCCCCTGCATATTAGCAGGCATGTAACGACGAACAAAGTGAAAATCGCCAGCTATTATTTCTGCCTCATGATAATATTTAGAATGCTTCGGAACAATTTCTTCCTGCTTTTGCCCAGTCGGATACAAATACTTGAAAGGAATCTGACTGACCAGCGGTGCGAGAACACGGGCAACACGCTCCAGGCTGCGTAGACTGGTAATCGGAACTGGTATACCCAACCCAAAGATCAGGTCGCCAAAAGTAACCCGACTCCCAGCCGCCACTAACGCTCTGGCCATCCCCGGTCGATCCACGCCACAGACCATTAACACTTTGCGATCTTTTAAGGGAATGATCTCATTTGCCACCAGATATTCGATCACCTTTTGTTCCAGGGTATTCTTCAGGCCACTCCCATCAACAATCGGCGTTAACCTAGCAGCCTGGGCAATCCTTCGGGCATCCCGCAACACATACCGCTTCTCACCTGAATAAATATAGAGATCGATGCCCCCCATACCAAAAGCATCTACCTTGCCATCAAGCTCCCTGATCAAAGCGATGGCCTTGTCCATGTCTCCATCTGTCCCGATCCGTTCAATCCTGAACTTCTCGCCTAAAAACTCTGTTTCCACCGCGTGATTTCGTTTTGACGAACCTAGACTGACACTAACAACCCGTTTCAACTGGTTTCCCTCCTAAGGTTGTTTGAAATTTTGCCATGCATAATTCTGATGGACATTTAATCAGCATATTTGGCAAAGCCTTATGCCTGGCAGGATTCAATAATCTTCCGAATAACAGAAGGTTCAACATACCTGTCCTCTTCAATCGGTGACTCACCAATTTCCAAGCCAATCACCTCTTTATCCAGCAAAGCCTGGCCCAGCTTAATTCGCATGTTGGAACCAATCAGTACCACCGTATCATAAGTACGAATGGTAGCAATTATATCCATTATCTCATTCAGCAGTTGCACCCCTGTTTTTTCTTTAACAAACTGCCACCGCTCAGTCTCGGTCATAATTAAAAAATAGTCCACCCCTAGCTCTCGCAGCAAATTTACGATTTCTTCCTTATTCTTAATCGGAAAACCTACCACCGCGATTCGTTCACCTTTGCGGACCTCACCGATCCCTTCCAACCGAGAGATAAATGTTCTCTCCAGATTAAGACGGTTGGCCACTTCCTGTTGAGATAAACCTTGTTTCCGTAATTCCAACAAACGGTCGATTACCCGAATAATCTTTTCCCGACTGATAATCTTTTCCCCGATCCGAATAAATTCCATCTTTTTCTCACCTTGATATATAAAATATAAACTTGTCATCTAAAATTTAACGCAAATTATGAAAAAATATGTACACAATTATGTGTACATATTTATCTTAGCAAAATATGTTACAATTAGCAAGTTACTGTAATAACAATGTTATCAAAGCTGCCTTTTAAGTCAATTTAACTGGGCAGCAAACTCATCAAGGACTTCTACCACTGCCTGGGGGTTTTCTAAATGGTTGATTACTTCACGTATTCTAGCCGCTCCACGTAAACCCTTAAGATACCAGGCCAGATGTTTGCGCATTTCCCGCACCCCAACATGCTCCCCCTTGAGGTTGATGGTCAAGTTCAAATGGCGAATTGCCATCTTAATCTTTTCAGCGGGAGATGGCTCGGGGAGCAATAAACCCTGTTCGACCAAAGCAATAGTTCGGCTAAACAGCCAGGGGTTGCCCAGAGCACCCCGGCCAATCATAACCGCGTCACAGTTGGTTTCCGCCATCATTCGTAAGGCGTCTTCCGGCCGCCAAATATCACCGTTACCAATAACTGGCACCTTAACCGCCTGTTTGACCTCGCGAATAATCCCCCAGTCCGCTTTTCCGCTGTACAACTGGGCTCGAGTCCGACCATGAACAGCCACCGCCGCCGCCCCGGCTTTTTCAGCCCGGATAGCTAATTCAACCGCATTAACCTCAGTATCATCCCAGCCTTTACGCATTTTAACCGTTACTGGCACTGGCACTACCTGGACCACCCGGGAAATAATCTCCGTGGCCCGAGGAAGGTCACGCATTAAAGCCGCTCCCTCTCCGTTGCGGACAATTTTCGGTGTTGGGCAACCCATGTTGATGTCCACAATACTCGCCCCGGCTTTAACCACTAACCTGGCGGCTGCCGCCATTTTGTCCGGGTCTGAGCCAAAAATTTGGACCGCGATTGGCTGAGCTTCACCCGAGATGTCCAGAATATCCAACGTCCGCTGGTTGTGGTGTAAGAGCGCTTGATCACTGACCATCTCCGTGTAGACCAGGCCGCACCCGGCCTCCCTGGCCAGTATCCTGAAAGCTTTGTCTGTGACACCGGCCATTGGTGCCGCAAACACGCGGTTGGCGATCATCACGCTACCGATTTGCACTGGTTCATTTCGCTCCTTCTGTCATCCACCATTGTCTATTTTGTTGCTTTTTTACCGTGATTATAATAACCCCTGACCTCTCCGTCAGGGGTTATTGCGCTCGTATATTAACCGCAGACCCTCCAGGGTTAGCAAGGGATCAACCTTATCAATGGTGTGTGAATCCTGAGCAATTAATTCGGCTAGTCCGCCGGTAGCTACCACAAAAGCATCACCACCTAACTCGGCTTTCATTCTTTCCACGATGCCATCAACTTGACCGATGAAGCCATAAATAATCCCTGCCTGCATCGAGGCCACCGTGTTTCGCCCTATCACGGACTTGGGCTTAATCAGCTCAATTCTCGGCAGCTTGGCCGCCCGCTGGAACAAGGCTTCCGTGGAAATACCAATCCCCGGGGCAATTGCACCGCCCAGGTAGTCGCCATTCCTGGCAATCGCACAAAAAGTGGTCGCCGTCCCAAAATCAACTACGATCACCGGCCCACCATATTTCTCGTAGGCGGCAATCGCGTTAACTACACGGTCCGCTCCAATCTCCCGGGGATTTTCGTAGCGTAAAGAAATACCTGTTTTGATGCCTGGGCCAACCACCAGAGGCTCTACCCCAAAGTATCGTTGGGACATATCAACTAATGGCGCCATCAAAGGGGGGACTACAGAGGAAATAACCAGGGCTTTAATCTCTTTCATCTGCAGCCCGTGGTAGTCGAACAGGTTTTTAATCAGCATCGCGTATTCATCAGCTGTTTTCTGCCGGTCAGTCGAGATTCGCCAGTGCGTTAACAGTTTGTCCTCGTCGTACACACCCATCACAATGTTACTGTTTCCGACGTCGAACACCAGAATCATTTTTCCACCCCTCTATATTTTGCTGACGTCTGACCAAGCCTTAATTCCATTCACCGTGGTGGCCGCTTTCACTGCCCTGAGCACCGCCTGAGCCACGACCTCAACCGCTAATACGCCGACCACATTGACATCACCTGGAACCTGGCCGGTGGCCAGGGCAAAAATAGTGTCTCCGTCAAACATAGTGTGGACAGGCGCAATCGTTTTCACCAGCCCGTTGTGGGCCAGCTGCGCCACTTTGTTTACTTGCTCTTTATTTAGACTGGCATTGGTAGCGACTACGCCGATCGTGGTATTGGTCCCTGGGCTGATTGCCTGCCCGAAGCCACGAGTTTTCAGCCATTCAACGGTGCTAATGAACCGGCCGTCCTCGGGACTGCGCAAGCCGGCCACAACTTGGCCGGTCTGCGGGTCAACCACATCACCAAACGCATTGACGGCAACTAGAGCTCCCACGATTAAACCATTATCCAGACTAAGAGAAAATGTGCCTACTCCACTTTTCGTACAATGTGCATATCCCAGCAGCTTGCCTATGGTCGCCCCCGTACCGGCGCCAACGTTACCTTCCACAATCGGCCCCTGCCCTGCGCTCAGGCAAGCCTGATAGCCCATCATTCGGTCAGGCCTTGCCCGGTGATCACCCACTCCGAGGTCAAACAACACCGCTGCCGGGACAATCGGTACGCGAGTAACACCCACATCGTGCCCAACACCCTGCTCTTCCAGAAACTGCATGACACCGCTCGCGGCGTCCAAACCAAAGGCACTCCCACCGGTGAGCACGATAGCATGTGTTTTTTCGATCAAGTGCATCGGTCGCAGCAAGTCTGTTTCCCGTGTGCCCGGCGCCGCTCCCCGGACATCAACTCCAGCCACGGCACCATTTTTGGTCAAGATCACTGTGCAGCCCGTCAGTCCTATCGGGTCTGTCGCCTGTCCGACCTCTACTCCTGGTACATCGGTCAGATGCCCATACATTACCGCCACCCCCTTTTATTTTAACCATTGCCACGGGGTTTTGTAAACTTACAAATCAGATGTATAGTATCCCTCAACCAGCGAATAATAATTGTAAAGAAAGTCATTTCATTACGCGCTATAAGGGTAGAGACCTTTGGTCAGTCATTACAAATCTTAAGCCAGGAGATGAAAATAAATGTTTGGTTTGATCATGGACACAAAAACCATGAACATCGTCAATATCTTAATCGGCGTCGGACTCGTCGCTTTAGTTGGTATAATTCTTTACGCCTTTTGGTCTCGCCGGATCAAAAACGCCCAGACGAAATGAAAAAAATGAGCCGCCTTAAGCGGCCCGTTCTGCCAAGAAGGCTACCCGTTCCTTGACCACTTTCGCGATCCCGGCGGCAATAACCCCTTTGACCAGATCAAGTCCGATAAACGGTAGGAAGCCAACTTGAATCACCCGCATCATTGATATTGATTTGCCCAGGTAGAAATTTAGAATAGCGTACATATACGGCAAGCCAAATAAATAAATGATTGTAATACCGGCAACCATCGCCACAGCATAACGAACAACGCTAAACCGCGTATTCCCCTGCAAAATCTTCCCAACCACAACAGCCGCCGCAATAAAACCTAGTATAAAGCCAAAAGTAGGCTGCAGCACGTAAGCAAGTCCACCATAGGGCGGCTTAGCAAAAACCGGTATCCCTACCAGCCCCATCACGACGTAAACCACCATGCTCATCGCGCCCAATCGACTACCAAGCAAGGCACCGGCCAGCATAGCCATCATGGGCAAAAAGCTAAACGGGACAAGGATCTCTCCTCCCCACTTGAGAATCAGAGCCACAATACAGGTCAGACCAGTAAATAATGCGACTCGAACCATTTCTCGGGTCGATAATTTCACAGGCGTAATCCTCCTCTCATCTTTAAAAACTTTACGAGAAATAATTAGTCTGATCATGTTATATTACTTTATTACTTTCTGCGGTTAATATGCCTGTTTTCTTGCCCCCTTTAATCAATTTTTGTTAACTATTTTCTTTGTTAAAGTTAACACAATTTACGTGAAAATAGGGCGATCGTTAACCCATTCGCCCCTATCTTGTTAACATTATCTTACCACTCATTAATGATTTTAGCAAGCACTACACAAGCAGTTGTGAAGAATAATATGTTTCAACCAGTTAACGTCATCACGTTCAGGGTAATCATGGCGGAAATGGGCACCTCTACTTTCGGTGCGTCGGGCCGCCGCCTCGACCATCAGCCTGGCTGACAAAAGCAAATTGACCGCTTCCAAACAATCTGGTTCTAGAACCAGACCCGTTATTTCCGACGCCAGCGCGGCCAACTTCTGCCTGGCAATGGCCAGCCCTTGCGCCGAGCGGATCAAACCAGCGTACTCCCAGGCAAGGTCTTTAATCTGGTTCGTCAGTTCTTTCGGATCAAAAGAAGGCTCGTTCCGGACCGGGTAACCACTCTCAGCGGCATCAATTAAATCTTCCCTTGACCACGGGACAGTTTTACCAATTTCATTTTTAACCGCTTCGACTATCCGGTGCCCAAATACTAGCCCGTCTAAAAGCGAATTGCTGGCTAATCTGTTCGCTCCGTGGACACCATTACAGGCCGCTTCACCACAGGCATACAATCCTGGTAAATTGGTCGCTCCATCTAGATTGGTCCGAATTCCACCCATCATATAGTGAGCGGCCGGGGCGACCGGAATCAGATCCGTTCCCATGTCCAGACCATAAAAGGCACACGTGTTGAAAATCGTGGGGAAACGCTTTTTTAGCCACTCCCGCTCGAGATGGGTTACGTCCATGAACACACATTCCTGCCCCGTGTCCGCGAGCTCACGCCAGATCGCCCGGGCCACTACATCGCGCGGCGCGAGTTCCGCCGCGGGATGATAATCCGGCATAAACCGTTTCCCCTGGGAATTTCGCAAAATGCCGCCCTCTCCCCTGACCGCCTCACTGATCAGAAATCGAGGAGCATGTGGTACCGCCAGAGCAGTAGGATGGAACTGCATAAATTCCATATCCATAAGTTCAGCACCAGCCCGGTACCCAGCCGCTAAACCATCTCCAGTGGCAATAGCCGGATTGGTGGTGTTCCGGTATAATTGTCCGAGTCCTCCGGTAGCCACAACCGTGATTGGTCCTATGTAGGCAACAAGTTCGCGTTTTTCGGTATCATAAGCCAGCGCACCCAGACACCGGCCAGCCCGGTTGGTCAACAAATCAAGCACAAAATGGTTCTCTTTGATAACAATATCGGCCGCCTCCCGGCAGTTGCGGACTAAGGTCCGTTGAATCTCATCGCCGGTGAAATCGCGCGCGTGCACAACTCTGGGTCGGCTGTGGGCCGCTTCTCTGGTTAAAACGATCGTGTCGCCATGGTGATCAAATTGGGCGCCCAAACGAATTAAATCATGTACCCGCGCTGGTCCTTCTGTTACCAGCACCTCTACCGCTGCCTGGTCGCACAATCCGGCCCCGGCCTTCAAGGTGTCCTCCAGATGCAGAATGGGAGAATCGCTTTCATCGATCGCGACGGCGATACCTCCTTGCGCCCTCTCCGTGTTGGTATCGGTAATGCCCTTTTTGGTCAGGCAAGTTACCTGGCCATAATTTTGGGCCTTCAAGGCCGTGAACAGACCGGCAATCCCGCTGCCGATCACCAAGAAGTCTGTCTGTTCGAAATGAATACGCCTAGGGTCAAATTGAATTAAATATCGTGTTGGCCGCATAAACATCCTCCAATGTCAAGCCATTTTTCATCCTGGCCGATCAGGTAATGGCCAACATCCGCTTCAGTGAATGAACGGCTCGTTCCCGAATTTCTTTCGGTACAGTAATCCGCGGCTCTAAACTAATCAGGGCAGCCAGGACCTTCTCCAGGTTTGTCGCTTTCATGTTGGGACAGATTAGTCTCGGTGAAGCCAGATAGAATTTTTTATCTGGGCACTGTTTCCACAGTTGATGTAACAGTCCTTCTTCAGTACCAATGATAAACTCGTGAGCAGGGAGCTTTTTCGCCAGCTCAATTATCCCCGACGTACTGGCCACGCCATCCGCCAGGGCTACTACTTCTGGACGACATTCAGGATGAACGAGTACCATCGCCGCCGGGTGCTCATTTTTCGCTGCCAACACATCATCAACGGTTACCCAGTGATGCGTTGGGCAGTAACCTTCCCACTGCAACAATGAACGGCCGGTTCGCCAGGCTACATACTCTCCCAAGTTTTGATCAGGGACAAACTGGATCCGCTCCTCGGGCGGGAGAGACTCCACTACCTTCACCGCGTTCGACGAGGTACAACAGATATCGCTTTCAGCCTTAACCGCCGCAGACGAGTTGACGTAGCAAACCACTGTCACCCGATCCCCTAACTCAGCTCTGCGTCTTTTTAGCTTCTCTGGCTCAATCATGTCGGCCATCGGACAACCCGCCTGTTCTTCGGGTAATAGAACTACTTTGTCGGGTGAAAGTATGGCGGCGCTCTCCGCCATGAAATGTACGCCACAGAAAACAATCACCTCGGCGTCTGTTCTGGCCGCCTGTTGGGATAACTGCAGAGAATCACCAATAAAATCTGCTATATCTTGGACCTCGGGTCGCTGATAAAAATGAGCAAGAATGACTGCCTTTCTTTTCAGTTTCCACTCTTTAATTGCCTCAACTAAGGCAATGTTAGTTTCAACGCCCATACCTTTTGCTACTCCTTCACAAGTAGTCGGTGAAGCCTCTCCCGCCTATGCTGCGCTAAGAGGCGGGAGCCCTCTTGGCAAAATTACGATAGATCATCTGATTTGATCTTTTCTGGGTAAATCAGTAATTTCCTCCCTGACCAAGGAAGGTTAATCATTTTTTCCTTACTGTTCTTCTCGGTCAGCTATCTGAGTGATGCGGTTCTGCCCGTCGACGAAGACGACTGTCGGATGATAATCTCTGGCCTGCCGGTCCTCAACCATCATGTACGAAATAATAATGATAATGTCCCCCGGCTGAACCAAACGTGCCGCCGCTCCATTTAAACAAATTGTGCCTGAACCGCGTTGACCGGTAATTACATAGGTTTCAAACCGTGCTCCATTATTGTTATTAACAATTTGCACCTTCTCGTTAGGTAAGATGTCTGCTGCTTCCATCAGAGCCTCATCAATTGTGATACTGCCCATGTAGTTTAAATCTGCCTCTGTGACAACGGCCCGGTGAATTTTTGATTTGAGCATCATCCGAAACACCTATGACACCTCCAGCATGATATTATCTATCAAACGCGTCTTACCAAAGCGAACTGCCAGTGCAATCAGAACAGGACCGGCCAGGGTAGTGATTTCCTCCAGGTTTACCCCATCGACAATTTCCACGTAATCAATCGACGCTAATGGGGCCGATTGAAGCTTGCGTATAATTGCTTCTTTTATTTCCGCCACATCCCGACAACCCTGTTCAATCATTTCGCGGGCCAGCTGCAAAGACTGGAAGAGAACTACCGCCTGCCGCCTTTCTTCCGGGTTTAAATAAACGTTTCGCGAGCTCATCGCCAATCCATCAGCTTCCCGTACAATCGGAGCAACGACTATTTCCAGCGGTTGGTTAAGGTCAGCAACCATACGTTTAATGACGATCGCCTGCTGGGCATCCTTCTGCCCAAAATAAGCTTTGTCGGGTTGGACAATGTTAAACAATTTCGTCACTACCGTCGTTACGCCGCGGAAATGCCCTGGACGCGAACGACCGCACAGGCCGCTGGTGAGCCTTTCCACCTCCACAAAGGTGGCATAACCCTGGGGATACATTTCTTTGACTGCGGGGGCAAACAAGACGACTTCCAGGCCTGTTTGCTCCAGGAGTTCAACATCTCTCGTCAAGTCACGGGGATATTCTTCATAATCTTCACCGACGCCAAATTGTAAGGGATTAACAAAAATACTAACCACCACCGTGTGGCCATCCTCAGCAGCACGGCGGACCAGACTCAGATGACCCTCATGCAGATAACCCATTGTTGGCACTAACCCAATCTTTTTTCCGCATTCCCGCTGAGTTTGAACAAATTTGCGGATCTCAGGAATTGTCTGAAATATTTGCATCTATTTGCCTCCCTGTCTGGCCTTTTCGCCAGGACTCAAGCTTACCTTTTTAAAGCGGTGGCGGGTTATCCCCACTCGCAGGGTCATAACCCCGCCACGCTTCCTTCACTGCGTTTTAACAATCAGTTTTCACGTGCCATTTAACCGAACCATGGTTTACTTGGGTTAATACAGTTTGCTCAGGGTGTCGTCCTTCAATCCGTATGAGTGTTCCGGGTCGGGGAATGTCCCGTTTTCCACCTCAGTTTTGTACTGCCGCAGGGCATTCAAAATCAACCCGTTTAACTGAGCATACTGTTTGACAAATCTGGCGACGTGTCCGCCATACAGACCAAGCAGGTCGTGAATTACCAGCACTTGACCATCACAATCAGGTCCAGCCCCGATCCCGATTGTCGGGATACTTATTTCTTCAGTAATTTTCTTACCCAGCGGAGCCGGGACACATTCCAGGACCAGGGCAAACACACCCGCCTCTTCCAGAGCTTTGGCATCCGCGATCAATTTCCGCGCAGTCTCCAGGTCCTTCCCTTGAACCTTAAAGCCACCGAACTGATGTACCGCTTGTGGGGTCAGGCCAATATGCCCGACCACCGGTATCCCTGCCGCGATCAGGGCCTTGATCGTCTCAACTCGCTCCTGACCGCCTTCAAGCTTAACTGCCTGCGCGCCACCTTCCTGGATGAACCGCCCCGCATTGCGCAGGCTCTCCTCGATCGAGATGTGGTAGGATAAGAAAGGCATATCTCCGATCACTAGCGCGTTTTTCACTGCCCGGCTAACCGCTCGGGTGTGGTGGATCATCTCGTCCATCGTTACGAACAGGGTGTTTTCATACCCCAGCACCACCTGCCCCAGAGAATCCCCGACCAGAATGGTGTCAATTCCCGCTTCATCAACCATTTTGGCCGTCGGATAATCGTAGGCCGTGAGCATGGTGATTTTTTCGCCCCGTCTCTTTTTCTCTTTCAGGGATACCGTAGTCACACGTGCCATCCAGCATCACTCCTTAATTGTGAATGTGTTTGATAAGATGGTTTGCAGTTCTTCGATTTGTTCCCGGTTGATCGTGCCCTTACGTCCAGCTACCTCCGCTGTGTGGTAACCTAACCGTTGGTACAGATCAACGAGTTCTGGCTCCACCTCCTGCATAATTGATAGGTGTTTCCGAATAGTACCCA
The DNA here is from genome assembly GCA_013178045.1 of Bacillota bacterium. Taxonomy (NCBI): domain Bacteria; kingdom Bacillati; phylum Bacillota; species Bacillota bacterium. The sequence continues at coordinate 47,425 of JABLXP010000007.1, read as the reverse complement.
CGTCTCCCCGGGCAATCGGGCCGGTTAAGGCTTGGGGAATCCCTACGTTCCGGATATTGCGCAGTGTCCCCTCGAGCAGCGGCAGCAGAGCCTTTATAGCTGATTGCCGCGGGAGGCCGGCAGATTCGAGCAACCTGGCTCCCAGGTCAACCAGCGTGACTAGATAGTTGGATACAACACATGCTCCGGCATGGTAGAGAGGCTTGGTCCTCTGATCGATGAAAAAAAACTCCCCGCCCAGGTTACGAACCAGTTCCTCCGCCGTGGTGAAACCCTGCGGGTCTCCTTCAATACTAAAAATGGAGCCAGGCAAATTCTGGATGGCTTGTTCCACACTGGCGAATGATTGGAGGGGATGAATCGATAAAACGATCGCCCCCAATCGAGCCGCCGGCGCTAACACCGCCGAACTCAACGCTCCACTCATGTGCACGACAATCTGTCCAGGATGAAAGGCCTGAACGGCCGCCACCTCCTCGACCACCGTGACGATAGCACTGTCCGTAGTGGTCACAAAAACCAGGTCAGCCAGTTTAGCCGCTCGAGCATAAGATAAGTAAGCCGTAGTATGCAAACGGTTAGCTAACCGCTCAGCAGATGCAGGGGAACGACTCGCCACCCCCACAATCGGGTAACCATGATCTTTAAGAATAATCCCAACCGCCGAACCGACAACTCCTGCGCCGATAATAGCGATCTTCTTTTTATCCATGGTATCCCTTCCTCCTCAACGCAAACCCTCTTCCGTGTGAACAGGTTCCCCAAATTGCATCGGATAAACAAAGCCTTCTGGACACACTAACTCCAGAAGGCTTCCACGCCGTCATTGTCATCATACCTTCCGTCTCGGTCCTTAATGGCTACAAGCGGATTTTTTTCCTATGCAGTTACTCTAAAAAAAAATTCGACTTTCGATTGCGCCTTTATTTTATCACGTCATCATTTTGGGGACAATAATTTTTTTCATACAAATTCCCGATTGTTCCACTAATTCAGCCACAGTTCGTCCATCAGGCAGTCTGAATGCTGGCGCTATCTCCGCCAGAGGAACAAGGGCAAACTCCCTCTCCGCCAGTCCAGGATGGGGGATCTTCAGATCCTGGCGCTCAATGACCAGTTGATCGTAAAGAAGGATATCCAGATCTATGGTCCGCGGTCCCCAGCGGATCGAGCGCATCCGCCCCATGGAAGTTTCGATCTCCTGCAGCTTGATAAGCAGTTCCTCAGGTTTAAGTTCAGTCTGGATCTCGACGACCGCGTTTAAGAACCAATCCTGCTCCTGGTAACCCCACGGGGGTGTCTCGTAAAACGATGAAACCTGGATAACAGAAATTCCTGGCACCTGTCGCAATTTTTCCAGGGCAGAATTGAGATACGCCGCTTTATCCCCAAGGTTAGACCCCAACCCAATAAATGCTGTCTCGGCCATTACTCCCGACCCCGCTCAATCTCCACACCGGCGTACTCAAGCGGGCCTGGCAGAGGTACTCGCGGTTTTTTGACCCGCACGACCACTTTTTGGACTGGGGGATATACGTCGAGCAGGCGGCTGGCAATAGCCTCAGCCAGCGCTTCGATCAAATCAAACCGCCGTTCCTCGACCAGGGCCCGAATATCCTGGTACACGGCTGCATAATTAACCGTTAAATTAAGATTATCGCTCTCCCCGGCCGGCTGCAGCGGCAGGAATAATTCAGCGTCAACCACAAACTCCTGCCCATTGCTTTTTTCCACCGGCAACACCCCGTGATAACCGAAAAAACGCATGCCCTTTAAGATAATACGGTCAGTCATCACCGTCGCCTCGCACAATGGCATCAGTCATCCGAGCAACCCGGACCATCTCCTTAACATCATGAACCCGGACAATATCCACACCGTTAGCAATCCCCAGCGCAACCGTCGCCGCCGTCCCTTCCATTCGTTCGGTTACTGGCAAGTTAAGCGTGGCTCCAATAAACGATTTTCGAGAAGTGCCCAGGAGTAAGGGTTTTCCCAGCACCCGTAACTCACCTAAACGCCGGAGGATCTCCAGGTTGTGCTGCTGAGTTTTCCCAAAACCAATGCCGGGATCGAGAATAATCTGCTCCTCAGCGATTCCCGCCCGACTGGCTAGTTCTAAGCTCTGGCGCAGGTCTGCGACTAATTCACTCATGAGGTCCTGATATTCAGCGCGGGCTCGGTTGTGCATGATCACCACCGGAACCCGGTAATCAGCCACCACCCGCGCCAGTTCAGGATCAAACTTTAAACCGCCAACATCATTGATCATCTGAACCCCCATGGCTAAAACCTCATGGGCGACTTTTGCCTTATAAGTATCAACGGAAATCGGGACATCGATCTCCGCAAGCAGTTGCGACAAGACCGGCTTGATCCGTCTTAACTCTTCCTCCGCCGGCACCGGCGTGGCGTTGGGACGAGTTGATTCCGCCCCTACATCCAGAATATCCGCGCCATCTTCAACCAGCCGCCTGGCTTGAACCAACGCAGCCTCAGGGTGATTAAACTTACCGCCATCCGAAAAAGAATCAGGAGTCAAATTCAGGATGCCCATGACCAAAGTCCGCCGCCCAAGCGGCAGCCACTTACCCCGGCAGTTTAATCCCCCTTTCGGACTGGACTCAACCACAGTCAGGACGGTGTCAATCTGTTCCGCAAGTTGGGGTAAGCGAAAATAGGGCTGTGTTTTGAGTTTAATGACCAACTGCTGTAACTGTTTCAACGTACCCAGAAGAACAACATCCGTCTGTTCCACCTCACCGGTAATCACTCCCCGGTGAACAGCCGCGTCACCCCCACTGGCCAGCATTTCCTGTTTGAGGATGTGCGCTACATGAACCGGGACGCTGTTCAGATACAGCACCCGAGACACCGCCTTGGGCGCCATGATCGCGACACCCCGCGGATCGGCGCCGACCCGGCGCAGCAGAGCATTTGCTTCTCGCAGGTTATCCACCTTGATCGTTCTGACCGTGATGGTCTGCATAACCTAATCCCCTCTGGAACTTTACTTTATTAGAACAAGCCGGTAATCCGTCCATCCCGGTCGATGTCGATATCAACCGCCGCTGGCCGCTTGGGCAACCCCGGCATAGTCATAACCGCCCCCGTGATCGGGACAATAAACCCGGCACCGGCCGACAGCCTGACCTCTCTGACCGTGATAGCAAAACCAGTCGGCCGCCCCCTTAGCGCCTGGTCATCAGACAGAGAATATTGGGTTTTGGCCATACAGACCGGCAAATCTCCATAGCCCATCTCGGTGAAGCGGTCAATGGCGTTATCCGCCTCTTTTGTATAGATCACCTGCTCGGCCCCGTAAATTTCTCGACTGATTATCTCAATTTTTTCTTTGATTGGCCGCTGCGTATCATACAAGAATTTAAAGTTGTTGGGTTTATCACAGGCAGCAACGACTTTTTCCGCCAACTCCAGACCGCCTTCGCCACCTTTGGCCCAGACCTCAGACAGAGCCACTTCTGCTCCCAGCGCCTCACATTTTTCTTTAACCAGCCGCAGTTCATCAGCAGAATCCGTGGGGAACCGGTTGATGGCCACCACAACCGGTAAGCCAAACTTGTTCAGGTTTTCCAGGTGTTTTTCCAGGTTGGCCGCACCCTTCTCCAACGCCGCTAGATTGATCTCGCTCAATTGGCCTGGCGCTACTCCACCGTGATGTTTCAAGGCCCGAACAGAGGCGACCAGCACCACAGCGTTAGGACGCAACCCGGCAAAACGACACTTCAGATTCAAGAACTTTTCCGCTCCCAGGTCAGCACCGAAACCGGCCTCTGTCACCAGATAATCACTTAGTTTTAACCCCATTTGCGTGGCCACCACGCTGTTACAGCCATGAGCAATGTTAGCAAACGGGCCTCCGTGCACGAACGCTGGAGTGTTCTCCAGGGTTTGCACCAGGTTGGGTTTAATGGCATCTTTCATCAATACCGCCATTGATCCCTGGGCCTGAAGATCACCGGCGGTGACCGGCCGGCCATCGTATGTATAGGCAACAACGATCCGTTTGAACCGCTCCTTAAGATCCATCAAATTACTGGCTAGACACAGGCAGGCCATGATCTCAGAAGCCACCGAGATATCAAAACCAGATTCACGTGGTACACCATCCAGCCTCCCACCTAGTCCGATGATCACATTCCGCAGGGCCCGTTCATTTAAATCCATCACCCGTCGCCAGACCACCTGGCGCGGGTCGATGTTCAGTGGATTGCCGTGGTGGAGGCTGTTGTCCAAAAGGGCCGCCAGAAGATTATGGGCAGCTGTTACGGCGTGGATATCCCCAGTAAAGTGAAGATTAATGTCTTCCATCGGCACCACCTGAGAATAGCCACCGCCCGCCGCTCCTCCTTTAATCCCAAAACTGGGACCCAGCGACGGTTCCCGTAAAGCAATCGCGGCTTTTTTACCCAGGCGAGACAGGGCTTGTCCCAGACCAACCGTGGTGGTGGTTTTCCCCTCACCGGCCGGTGTTGGATTGATCGCAGTGGTCAGGATCAATTTGCCATTCGGTCGATCCTTCAGCTGGTCTAGTACCTTAAGGGAAATTTTTGCTTTATACCGTCCGTACAATTCCAAATCGTCTTCTGATAAGCCAAGGGTTTCGGCGATTTCGATGATTGGTTTCAATTGCGCTGCTTGAGCAATTTCAATGTCACTTTTCACTGCTATCATTCCTTACTATAATAAAATATTATTTACTTGATAAAATATTATTTACTTGCCTTTAACTCAGCCTTTTTTAGAAACTTGTCCATTTGGATAATAAACCGTTCGTGGGTTCCCCTACCGACTTGTTCCCGGTCATCAAAGGCTTCCACTTTAAAGACCAACCGTCTTCCATCAACCTCAATTAACTCCGACCGGGCAATCACGTTCAAGCCCACTGGAGTTGCCGCCGTGTGTTGAACATTGAGGCTGATCCCCACCGTACTGTACCCAGGTGGGAGCAGGTGATCAACCGCGGCGATCGATGCCCCTTCCATCAAGCCAATCATCGCCGGTGTGGCGTAAACGGCTACTCCACCACTACCATACTGGAGCGCGGTATTGTTTTCGGTCACCGCTTCTCTTTTTTCCCCAGTCAAGCCAGGTCTCAGATTAAAATCCAACTGTGTCCCTCCTTTTGTTTTACTTAATTTTAGGTTTGCCTTAATCAGCCTGTTCCTGATTTACTGGGCAAATATATCATTGCGTCCATTATATCATAATCTTTTTTGCCAAGAAAAGCGGAGACGCAGATCAATAGACGATAAAAAAGCAGGTTCCGAAAAACCGGTACCTGCCTTCAGTGGCACAGTTTTATTCATATAACCAGGATTCGATGGTCCGCTTATACGTCACTAATTCCTCAGGTTTAAAGTAGAAAGCGATTTCCCGTTCGGCACTGCTTGCAGAATCGGAACCGTGAATGACATTGCGCGCGATATCTACAGCAAATTGTCCCCGGATGGTCCCTGGGGCAGCTTCAACAGGGTTGGTCGCCCCCATCATTTCACGGACAATCCTGACCACGTTTTTCCCTTCCCAAACCATAGCCACCACCGGACCGGAAGTAATAAAATCAACCAGTCCCTCAAAAAAAGGCTTCCCCTGGTGCTCAGCGTAATGCTGACCTGCCAGATCCCGACTCATCTGCAAGAGTTTCATACCTACCAGTTGAAAGCCTTTCTTTTCCAGGCGACTGATAATTTCCCCCACCAGCCCGCGTTGGACTCCATCGGGCTTGACCATAACAAATGTTCGTTCCATGAGACTACTGCTCCTTTCTAGAACGTTTTACACCCATATTAACAAGTTTCGGGATTCGCGGTCACTCGCGGAATAACGTTGCCCTCCGGTGCTCCGCTCACCGCGGGCGAAGTCGATGCCAGTTCGGTCGAGTTAGGCCCCGGATCGTCGGGATGCCGCTTCATCAATGCCTCGAACTCTTCCCGCTCGATGGTTTCTTTCTCCATCAGCGTTCGCGCAACTAATTCCAGTTTATGCCGGTTCTGCTGCAAAATTTCCTCTGCCTTCTCATAGCAAGATTCAATGATCTTCCGCGCTTCCTTATCGATGGAAAAAGCAACCGCTTCACTGTAGTTTCGGTCACGCGCAATGTCCCGTCCCAAGAAGACTTGCTCGGTCTTACGGCCAAAAGTCAGTGGCCCAAGCTCTTCGGACATGCCGTATTCGGTGATCATTTTTCGGACAATTTCAGTAGCCCGCTCCAGGTCGTTCTGGGCTCCGGTGCTGACCTCCTTGAGGACAATCTCTTCGGCCACCCTCCCCCCCAACAGGGTTGTGACCTCATCCAACAAGTGAGAACGGGTCATGTAGTAGCGGTCTTCCGTTGGTAACAGTAACGTGTAACCGCCGGCCCGACCCCGGGGAATAATCGAAATCTTATGCACCGGGTCAGTATGCGGCAGTAAAGCCCCGACCACGGCATGACCGGCCTCATGATAGGCAACCAGTTGCTTTTCCCGTTCGCTAATCACGCTGGACTTTTTCTCTGGTCCAGCAATCACTCGCTCAATTGATTCTTCGAGTTCCTGCATGCCAATTTTCTTTTTATCCCGGCGGGCAGACAGCAAGGCCGCTTCATTCATCAGGTTAGCCAGATCCGCGCCGGTAAAGCCCGGGGTTCGGCGGGCCAGCACCTCAAGATCAACCCCATCTTCCAGCGGCTTATCCTTCGCGTGGACCTGCAAGATTTCTTTCCGCCCGTTCACATCCGGCCGGTCGACCGTAATGTGCCGGTCAAAACGCCCTGGACGTAACAAAGCGGGATCAAGGATATCTGGTCGGTTGGTAGCGGCAATGATGATGATGCCTTCATTGGCACTAAACCCGTCCATTTCCACCAACAACTGGTTCAAGGTCTGCTCCCGCTCATCGTGGCCACCACCCAGGCCAGCCCCCCGCTGACGGCCAACAGCATCGATCTCGTCGATAAATACAATGCAAGGCGCGTTCTTCTTCGCTTGGTCAAACAGGTCGCGGACACGGGAGGCACCAACCCCGACAAACATTTCAACAAAATCGGAACCGCTAATACTGAAAAAGGGCACCCCGGCTTCTCCAGCCACCGCCCGAGCCAACAGGGTTTTCCCAGTACCCGGCGGGCCGAAGAGTAGGACTCCCTTGGGAATCCGTGCTCCCAGTTCAATGAATTTTTTCGGTTGTTTTAAAAACTCAACAACCTCCTGCAGCTCCTCTTTGGCTTCGTCGGCTCCTGCAACATCAGCGAAAGTCACTTTTTTCTTTTCGTCAGTATGCAAACGGGCGCGGCTTTTGCCAAACTGCATCACCCGGTTGCCGCCCCCTTGGGTTTGCTGCATCATAAAAAATACCAGCCCGACCAGGAGCAAAACCGGCAAGAAAGTCGATAACAATCCTGTCCACCAGGGAGGCTCCGGCGCCGGTTCAACTGTTAATTCCACGTTGTGCTCCACCAGCAACTGATCTAACGAATCGTCTTTCGGCCCCTGGAGACTGAACTTTTCGCCATTCTTAAACGTACCGCTTATGCGGTTGATGTCCCGTTCGCTAACGATCTTTACATCTTTAACCTTATCCTGTTGAACCGCCTTGTAAAATTGCGTGTAAGTCAACGGCTTTTCCGGCTGTTCGCTAGGCGATGTCCACCTGATCGCCGATACCGCAATCAAAACAATTAATAGGTAAATCGCCAGGTTCTTAAAAATGCGGCTCAATCATGTACCTCCTTTCCCCTCAGGGTGATTGTCCAATTTATCTTAGCCAAGAATACTCCTGAGTTGTTTTCATTTCATATTGCCTGGAGCCAGTCAACTCCTCATTCTAAGTTATTTTAGCATAACAACGACACCTTATCAAATACAATTACCTAATGTGTCTGGTTTGGTTGGATTTTTTCCACCTGTATACACATAATCTGTCGAGTTTGTGCAGTAACCCGACACCGTTCATCCAATCGATAGCCGACAACCCAATAAATTGCCTCCCGGGAAGCGATAAGGGGAATCTGATCCCGCCATGCTCTAGGAATCTTCGCGTCAATGAAAAACTCTTTTAACTTCTTCCGACCGGGTGTCCCTAGAGGTTGAAAGACATCCCCTGGCCGGCGAAAACGCAAGTATAAGGGCAGGTCAACCTTTTCCCAATCCAAATAAGCCCGGTAATTATTTTCCCCGGTTTCCTCCTCTCGAGGGATCGAAGACATCAAGGCAGCAGTCACCTTAAGTCCTAGAGTCGGCAGCACAGTACAGCCGGGTACCGTTAGCATGTATTCTCCTTCTTCTCGCTTCAGCTCTGCACCAACCCGACCCAGCCTGGCAATAAGCATCCCATAACCTCGGCTAAAACAGACGTTCCTGGGGAGTTGAGCCACTTTACCTACTACCCCGGTCCTGACTAGCGCCAGCACTTTTTCTGTGTCCTTAAACTTTAAGCCATGCGTGCTACCGGTTAACCGCGCGTAAATCTCTCTGGTGATGCGGCGCTGCAGCGCCGTAGGGAGACGTGAAAACTCATCTAAATCAACCATCCACTGTTCATCCTGCTGAGTCACTGTCCGGGCAAAAGCAGAACGAGTCTGTTCGAACAATACCTGTTGCTCATCACGCAGTAGCTCAGCCATCTCATTCAACCTGGTCACGATATTCGGGTTATATTCTGCCTGTAACAGAGGAATTAAGTGCAGTCGCACCCGGTTGCGGAGGTATATCGCTTTTTGATTTGATGAATCGATCCGGTATGACAACCCGTGTTCACGGCAATACTGTTCGATTTCAACCCGCCGGACCTCCAGCAATGGTCGAATAATCTGCCCCCGCCGCGGGTACATACCGCCGAGCCCTTCCGCTGCCGCCCCTCTGAGCAGATGCATTAATACGGTTTCCGCCTGGTCATCTGCGTGATGACCAAGCGCAATTTTGTTCGCCCCTATTTCCCGGCTTACCTGTTCAAACAGGGCTAAACGCACCTCGCGTCCGACTGCTTGCGGCGAGGACTTTGTCTCCGCCACCAGCGCCGGCACATTAATCTCCTGAATTGAGACCGGGATGTTCCACTGCTCGCACAAATCTTTAACAAAAGCAGCGTCCGCCGCTGCTTCTTCTCCCCGAAACATGTGGTTGACATGAATGACCTGTAATTGGAAACCATAAACTGGGGCAAGCGTCACCAAGCAATGTAAGAGGGCTACCGAGTCAGGCCCTCCGGACACGCCTACCAATACCTTGTCCCCAGATGAAAGCAACTTGTATCGGTTAATGGTTGTCTGAACCTTTTGTAACATCAGCAGCTCCTTCAATGATGAAAAAAGGCGCTTTTCGCGCTTCTAAGTAGTATCCTTCGACAACTAGGGCTATTTTCCTGCTGAAAAATAAGAAAATACATTCTTTAGTTAATTTTCCCAGATCACACCTACAATATACGAGTCATTCCTTAATTGTGTTATGAAGGTGGACTTACACTGGCGCGGCCCCAATCCGAGCAACAAGTACTGTCATGTCGTCCTTGATTTGGCCTCCGGCCAATTTCCTGGCCTGTTCCAACAAGACATCGGCAATTGTCTGTGGATCTTCCGTCTTAATTTCTTCCAGAAGTTTCTTAATCCACTGGTCCTTCTCGGCTAGATTGGGATGGGCGTCTGGTACTCCGTCTGTAACCATTACCAGGATATCTCCTGGCAAAAGGTTACACTGCAAGGACTCAACCTCAATCGTCTGTAAGATTCCCGCCGGTAGGGAATTCGCGGTAATGACCGCTAATTTCGACCCTCGTTTAACAAAACTGGGGGCCGCTCCAACCTTGATAAAATCAGCAACCCCCGAGTTTAGATCAATCAGGGTCAGATCGATGGTAGAAAAGAACTCCTCGCCGTTTCTCAGGACCAGAATCGAGTTAATTGTCTTGATGGCCAGGTTTTTGTCAAAACCAGCCTGGAGCAACTGCTCCAACAGTTGGATGGTGGCCTGACTTTCGTGCGCCGCCCGTTCGCCCACCCCCATCCCATCACTCAGAAGCAGCAAATGTTTTCCATCCGGCAGGTCGACTGAACTAACACTGTCACCCGAAACCTCTCTCTCCTTGGCGATCTGTCCTACCGCGGTAGTTACTTCATAAGTCCAGGCTGGCACAAGTTTGAAGCTGCACTGATTGCCACCCATACGCCAGCAACATTCCTCTTCCTGAACCGCTAACCGCTGCCCAACGCTCTGAGAAACCATTTCCAGAATCCGTCCCCGGCACTCATTGACTTCTCGACAGACGCGACGGTTTAGCCTTATTTCCAGGTTTCCGTCGGAAAATTGGTAGGCAGTCAGAGAACTGTAATGAACTCCTTGCTTCTTCATCTGTTTCCTCAACCGCTTTTCTAACTCCGGTTGGGGTTCCGCCGGCTGTCGGATGGAAGTGGCCAATTCAGCCATGATTGCCGCTACTCCCCTGAGTTGAGCCGAAACAACCTCCCGACTCTCGGTCACTTTCTTTTGCCAGTAGTGGTTCAGCTTTTGCGTATCAAATAGATGATTGATAGTTGCCGCCAGTTCCTTCAGCCTCACACACCGCCGCCGAATCTCCGGCGAAATCTCGTCTTCCGTTAAAGTTCCTTTAGTTTCAAGAGTAGAAAAAAGACCCAGGATTGCTTTGTAGGTCTTAAAGAATTCATTTTCCCAACACACACGATAAACAGGGCAGTTTTTACAAACCCGAGTAGCCAAACTATTGAAGAGGCCCATTAATTTATCCCCGTCTTCCTCCGTCACCGTACTGGCGATTTGATCAAACGGCCGGGCCAGTTCTTGGAAAATTTGGGCCAACTCTTGAAGTTTTGCTACGGTATACGCCTGCAGCACTGGATCCGCTGGCCGTTCCTCAACCGCCACCGTTTTAATCCTTAATTTGTCATGGCTAAAAAACGAGAACCACGAAGGTTGACTACTCCCGCTTTCCTTAACCTTTTCCGACTGGCTAGCTGGCCAGCTTAAAACAAATATCCAGCTACTCGGCACTAATAACAGCAGCACCGCAGCTACGCTGGATTCAGCTAAACTGGTCACCACCGTTGGGCCGTCTTTTAAGTAAAAAGACAGCATCAGATTACCCAGCATAAACCCTAAAACCACGCCGATTTTACCAAATGTTCGAAAAGCCCCGGCCAATAACCCTGAGAGTCCTAAAAAGCCAATAGTGTACGGGCTAATTGCTTGCGACAGATTTGGGAGTACACCCATGCCTACCCCAACCGCGGAACCCATCCCTGCACCCCAGAGATAAGCGCCAATGAGAATACTGAGTCGGCTGACTATTCCACCTAGTGAAAAGCCTTTCAGGTAGATGTCGTTAATCCCAATGATTAAGCTAACCACCAGGAGAACAAAACAAGCTTTTTCTTCTAAACTGAATTCTTCTTCGCCGTCTCGATTGTGTATTAATTCAATCACGACCATAAAAACAAAGGTTAAAATCGCCGTCATCAAGCTTTCAAAAATGATGGCCATTTCCTGGTAGAGTGATGGTGTTTGGACGACCAGGAAACAACTCTTCGTTACTAGGTTAGTGACCAGCACCAAGATCGGTATGGTCAACCACCGGCGGTAGAGATCAATCTCCAGTGACCGAAGCACAATCAGCAGCAAAATTAGCACCGCCGCTGATGACCAGAAGTCAGCGCCCTGGGTAACCGTCCATAGACCGGCCATTGTAGCCAGGAATATGCCAAGCGAGCGGGTTTTATCATCCACTGTAGTGGCGGCCATCCAGGCACTGCCAAAAGGCCATAACTCATTTAAAATAAGGCCGCGTGCTAGAATAAAAGCTATCCCCATCAGCAATAGGTTCGGCCAGTTTATGACTTTTAATACCGTTTCTCTTATCTTGTTCAAGCGTAAGTCAGTCTTACTGGGCCGCTGAAGCTGAGGCTTGCTATGGGAACGCTGAACGGGAATACGGCGGTATGGGTAAATATCGATTTTTTCTAACACGCGTAAACACACCTACCTTTCAAACCGCGACTAATTACCGTAATTATAGTACACGTCCGGGTTAAATCCTTGTCAGGATTGGCAGAAGAACAATCTAAAGATTTCGACATGATATTTTTTAATCTTGTGTCTGGTCGAAGAGTGACAGTTTGCAAACAAATAGGGCATAGATCAAGGGCTACCCTAAAGCAGGGTAGCCCTTGATCAGTTAGAGTGATCTATCAAGTTCCGGGCTTCAGGCTACAGGAGCTTGCCTTCCCGGGGATGGTAGTGGGTATGCAACAACTCATGCGACTTGTGGCCAAGCGGTTTCTCCAGGAACTCCTTGTACAGGGTCATGACTTCTTCGTTCTCATGCGATTTTCGCTTTGGCAGACCAGCGTCTTCCGCGTAGATCGCGTTGATCCGTTCTTGCCGCTTCGCCATGGTGGTCGGGATCGGTTGGCCACCACCACCGATACAGCCGCCTGGGCAGCACATGATTTCGATAAAGTGGTAGTCGGCAGTACCGGCCCGGATCTTATCTAACAGTTTCCGGGCGTTCCCCAACCCGTGGGCGATCGCTACCTTGACCTCTGTTCCCGCCAGGTTGACCGAGGCTTCTTTAACACCTTCTAAACCACGGCAGGGGATGAAGTCAACATTGGCCAAGGTTTCTTTGGTAACCACTTCGTAAACTGTCCGCAGAGCGGCTTCCATGACACCGCCAGTCGCGCCAAAGATAACGCCCGCGCCAGTGTATTCGCCCATCCAGGAGTCGAATTTGTCAGGCTCCAGTTTACTGAAGTCAATCCCCGCCCGCCGGAGCAGCCGGCCCAGTTCGCGAGTAGTTAGAACCAGGTCAACGTCCCGATAGCCGCTGGCATTCATTTCCGGCCGCTGCGCTTCGTATTTCTTGGCCGTACATGGCATGATTGAGACGGAATAGATGTTCTTCGGGTCTACTCCCATCTTCTGCGCCCAGTAGGTCTTCACCAGCGCCCCGAACATTTGTTGCGGGGACTTACAGGTGGACAGGTGGTCCAGAAGGTCCGGGTAGAAGGTTTCGCAGAAGTTGATCCACCCCGGACTGCAGGAGGTGATCATCGGGAGTTTGCCACCGTGCTGCAGCCGCTCTAAGAGTTCGTTGCCTTCTTCCAGGATCGTCAGGTCTGCGGTGAAGTTGGTGTGGAAGACCCGGTCAAAGCCGATCTTCCGCAGTCCAGCGACAAATTTGAGCATATCGAGTTCGCCGGTCTTCATCCCCACTTCTTCGGCGATCGCTACCCGGATGGCCGGCGCAATTTGGGTGACGACAATCTTGTCCGGATCGGCCACCGCCGCCAGGAATTCATCGATCTGTTCTTTTTCGGCCAAAGCGCCAACGGGACAGGCCAGGACGCACTGGCCGCACATGACACAGCCGGTTTCGGCCAGGTCTTTCCCTAAAGCCGGGATAACGATGGCTTCACAGCCCCGGTTTTCCAGCCCCAGCGCCCCAACGGTCTGGGTGACGTGGCAGGCCTCTAAACAGCGCCGGCACAGGACGCATTTGTCGGGGTCACGAACGATGGACGGGGTGGAGGTGTCTTTCTTCAGTCCCCGTACCTTGGGTTCAAAGGGAATTTCCCGGATGCCGAGTTCAGCAGTCAGGGTCTGCAGTTCACAGTTCTGGTTGCGGATACATTTTAAGCAATCCTGGGGATGGTGCGCCAGGATTAGTTCGACTATGGTTTTCCGCGCGTTGAGTACCTTGGGCGAAGCGGTTTTGACGACCATTCCTTCAGTGACCGGCTGGGAACAGGCGGCCTGGAGTAGACGTACCCCTTCGACTTCTACCACACAGACGCGGCAGTTGGCCTTAACAGCCTGGTCTGGATGGTAGCAGAGGGTTGGGACATGTACGCCGGCCGCTTTCGCTGCCTCGAGGATGGTCGCCCCCTTCGGTACCTGCACTTTTATACCGTCGATGGTCAGCGTTACCATCTGCTTTTCACTCCTTTTTTGGCAATCTCACTTTCTTGGTTAGCTCACCTTGGCGTCGTAATCTGCTCTAAAGTGCTTTAGGGTAGTGACTACTGGAGTCGGCGCTGCTTGTCCCAAGCCACACAAACAGGCAATGGACATTACTCCCGCCAGTTTTTCCATGAGAGCCAGGTCCTGTTTTGTCCCTTTTCCGTCGTTAATTTTCTTCATTAGTTCGTACATCCGCATGGTGCCTTCCCGGCATGGAGTGCATTTACCACAGGATTCGTGTTCAAAGAATTTGGCGATGCATTTAACGGTGTCCACTATGTCCCGGGTATCGTTAAGGACGAAGACAGCACCAGAACCTAAAGTAGCTCCAACTGCGCTCATGGAGTCAAAGTCAGCCGGGGTGTCGAGCAGTGATTCAGGAATGAAGGCCCCTGAGGTACCGCCAATCTGGACGGCTTTGAATTTACCGCCGACAACTCCGCCCCCGAAACCATAGATAATTTCCCGTATGGTGGTATTGGTCGGAACTTCACAGAAGGTTTTGTTGGCGACGTCGCCTGTTAAGGTAAAGATTTTAGTGCCCGGGTAGCTGGGTGCCCCGATTGATTTATACCAATCCGCTCCCTTTTCGATAATTACCGGGATGCTGGCTAAGGTTTCTACGTTGTTAACAATGGTCGGTTTGCCCCACAGGCCTGCGGTCGGGGGAAACGGTGGTTTGTAGCGAGGCTCACCGCGGTTGCCTTCGATCGATTCGATTAATGCGGTCTCTTCGCCGCAGACGTAGGCGCCAGCGCCCATGCGGACTTCGATGTCGAAGTCGCCTAAAACGCCTTTAGCTTTTGCTTGGACGACAGCTTGCCGGAGCAGTTCAACGATGTAGGGATATTCCCCGCGGCAATAAATATAGCCTTTGGTGGCTCCTACTGCATAGCCCGCGATCGCCATCCCTTCCAACAGACTGTGCGGGTCTCCTTCCATGATCAGGCGGTCTTTATAAGTACCAGGTTCCCCTTCGTCGGCGTTGGCGATGATGTACTTTTGGTCGGCCTGGGCCTGGTACGCGAAGTTCCATTTAAGTCCACAGTTAAACCCGGCTCCACCGCGGCCCCGCAAGCCCGATTTTTTGACTTCTTCGATAACGTCGGCCTGACTCATGCTGCGGGCTTTGGCCAAGGCTTGATAGCCGCCGACTTTGATGTAGTCATCAATGTTCGCCGGGTCAATCTTGCCATAGTTACGCAGAACTAGGCGCATTTCTTCGGCCATTTGGGATTAACCCTCCTTCCAATCTCTTTCGCGCTCGTTTTTTGCCAGTTGCTTACTTGAATTGAGCCAAAACCGCAGGTACTTTCTCCGGCGTCAGGTCACCAAACGGTTTCCCATTGATGGTGATCACCGGGGTCATTTGGCAGGCGCCCACACACTCGGTAGCTTCAAGGGCAAATTTGCCATCTGCCGTTGTTTCGCCTAATTTGATGCCAAGTTCTTTTTCAACAGCAGCGACTACTTCCGCCGCGCCTTTGATGTGACAGGGAGCACTGGCGCAGACACGGATGATGTTTTTACCACGGTTCTTTACGGACAGATAAGAATAGAAGGTCGCGACGCCATACACCTTGCTGAGCGGTAGATTAAATGCTTTGGCTGCTTCCTTTAAGGCTTCCTCTGGAATGTAGCTGTACTCTTTTTGAATTGCATGAAAAGCTTCAATTAAACCGCCCGGTACTTCTTTGTAGTTTGCGATGATTGCTGAAATCTTTTCCATTGTATTTTCACCTCCTTTGTCTGGAAATTAAAATGTAGCTAAGAGCGATGCATCCTGGTTTAGACCAGGATTAACCTAGATTGAGATTGAGATTGAGAAAACATTCATAAATCGTTGAACACTTTATTCTTGTCTAATATTGAAAAAGGAGATCTGTTGCTTGATTCGACTTTGTAGCAGCATATTCCTTCAAACACGGCTTACCACAATCAACCATTCAGCAAGTTATTGACCTGTACAAATAAAACAGTTTATTATATCAGCCGGACGAACACCGGATCAATTGGAAATCACGGGCAGTGATCTATAGAAACAAAGAAGTATTCTACATACAATCTACATTCAAAAAAGTATTCTACATACAAAAAAAAATTCCTCCTGTTAATTACACTTCTTCCAAACCATGGCTAAAAAAGAATTCGACAGCAATCACGAAAAAACAGCCAGGATTATGATATATATATATCAGTTTCCCAGCCGTTTACTCGCAAGTACATTGCTGGAATATTTATCTATATCTTAATCTTACTTTTTCCATTTATTCTGCTGCTGGGCCGATCTTTTCCACCCGGACAGCACAGACTTTGTACTCAGGGATTTTCGCCACCGGGTCTAGCGCACCGATAGTTAAGTGATTAGCAGCCGCCTCAGCAAAATGGAACGGCATAAAAACAACGTCTTGCCTAACCTTGCTGGTTATCGTTGCCTTCACTTGTATCGTTCCCCGTCGAGAGCTCAGGCGCACCCATTCACCATCTTTAATTCCTAAAAACTGAGCTGTAACCGGGTTAATCTCGACCCAGGCCTCCGGAACAAACGCGTTCAGGGCTTTTGAGCGCCGGGTCATGGTCCCAGTATGGTAATGGAATAGATTTCGACCGGTGGTCAGAATAAGCGGGAACTTGGCATCAGGTTGTTCGGCTGGCGGTCGATACTCCACCGCATGGAACTTCCCCCCTCCACGTGAAAACTTATCTTGATGGAGGAACTTCGTTCCCGGGTGATTAACATCGGGACAAGGCCACTGCAGGCTGCCTTTTTCTAACCTCTCATAGTTAATTCCCGCATACGACGGGGTGAGAGAAGCGATCTCGGCCATCACTTCGGCGGCAGAACCATAGCGCATTGGGTAACCCATCTTCGTGGCCAGAGCACAGATTATTTCTCCATCGGGTTTAGCGCGACCAAGCGGCTCAATGGCTTTCCGTACCCGCTGAACACGTCGTTCGGTGTTGGTGAATGTTCCCTCTTTTTCGGCAAACGAAGCTGCTGGCAAAACCACATCAGCCAGTTGAGCTGTTTCCGTCAGGAAAATGTCCTGAACAACCAGGAAGTCCAGTTTCTCCAAGGCCTCCTTAACATGGCGGAGATCGGGATCACTGACCAGCGGATTTTCCCCAATGATGTACATACCTTTGATTTTACCTTCATACGCGGCGTTCATCGCTTCGGTAAGGGTCAGCCCGGGTTTTTCGGGTAAGCTGTCCACCCCCCAGGCAGCAGCAAATTTCTTTCTGATGTCAGCATTGGTCACTGGTTGATAACCAGTTAAGACGTTGGGCAACGCTCCCATGTCGCAGGCACCTTGAACGTTGTTTTGTCCACGCAAGGGGTTAACACCCGTGCTTTCTTTGCCAAGGTTGCCGGTCAGCATGGCCAGGTTGGCTACGGACAAGACGTTATCCGTCCCACAGCTGTGCTGGGTTAAACCCATACAGTAGACAATCGAAGCCTTGTCAGCCCGGGCATAGAGGCGGGCGGCTTTTTTGATCTCTTCCGCTGGTACGCCGGTGATCTCGGCCACGTAATCCGGGGTGTATTTACGTAACACTTCCGCCAGTTCGGCAAAACCTTCCGTCCGTTCAGCGATGAATTGCTGATCGTGCAGGTTTTCGGCCAGGATAACGTGCATCATGCCGTTGAGCAGCGCGACATCGGTACCGGGCTTGTGCTGCAACCAGACAGTGGCCAAGCCAGCCAGTTCAGTGTTACGGACATCGGCGACAATCAGTTGCGCACCCTGCTTAACCGCCTGTTTGATTTTCATGCCCACCACCGGGTGGTTTTCGGTGGTGTTCGAGCCAATGACAAAAATAGCGTCGGTATCAATGAGTTCTCCGATGGAGTTGGTCATCGCCCCACTCCCGAATGCTGCCGCTAGACCAGCGACGGTAACGGAGTGTCAGAGACGGGCGCAATGGTCGACGTTATTTGTGCCCAGCACCACGCGGACAAATTTCTGCATCAGGTAGTTCTCTTCGTTAGTGATCCGAGCGGAGCTTAAACCTACCAGGGCATCACCGCCGTAGTTGGTTTTCAGTTCTTTAAATTTGGCCGCGATCAGGTCGATGGCCTCCTTCCAAGTCGCCTTGCGGAATTTCCCATCTTCCTTAATTAGCGGATCAGTGAGGCGGTCAGGCGAATTAATAAAATCCCAACCAAACCGCCCCTTGACACAGAGGTAGCCCTGGTTGACCGGACTCTTCCCTGGCGAACGGTTGGAGGTAACCCCAACCACTTTATTGTCTTTGACATTGAGTTCAAGGGTACAGCCAGTGCCACAGTAAGGACAGGTGGTCAAGATCTTTTTCTCTACGTCCCAGGTCCGCGCGCGTCCAGCGCTAACCTTGCTCGTCAACGCGCCGGTCGGACAGACCATGACACAGTTGCCGCAGAAAACGCACGGGGAATCGGCCAGGTGGCTGTCAAAAGCAGCGGCGATTTTGGCGTGATGACCACGATTTTGTACGTTGACAGCACCAACATTGACTACATCTTCACACACCCGAACACAACGGGTGCACATGATACATTTATTGTAATCCCGCTCGATAAAGGGATTGGGATCATTAACGGGATAGTGGTATTTAGCCCCTTTAAACCGGCTGTCTTTGACTCCATACCGGTAACAGTATTCCTGCAATTTACAGGCCCCTGCTTTCTCGCAGGTCAAACAGTCCAGGGGATGATTGGCCAGCATTAGTTCCAGGATAACCTGACGGGCCTCGATTACGGCCGGTGAATCCGTTCTGACAACCATGCCCTCGGTCACCGGTGTCACGCAGGCTGCTGCCAGTGTCCGCCAGCCATCCACTTCCACCACGCAGATCCGGCACGAGCCGACCGGCCGCAAGTCAGGGTCATAACAAAAGGTAGGAATATCAATACCCACTTGCCTGGCCGCTTCCAGAATCGTCATACCTCTACGGGTTCGGATAGCCTGGCCATCAATAGTCAGGTTAACCATGAGCCACCTGGTTCAAAAAACTTAACTGTTTTTAATCCAGTTAAGCGGCCTCCCCATGACCAGGCTTTACACCTCCGTTTGAAATATTTCCTGGGGTGACAGGGAGACCTCGGCCCCGGGAGTCCCACCCGGCGAAAGAACTGCATGAATCAGGTGCTTTTTATGCATTGTCTGTTTCATGGCCTGGTGTTCAGCACCAGACGCCTCCCGCGATCTGTTAGATACGGCCTACCGGTTTGTCTGAACTCCGGCTAACAGGGTCACCTACTCAGCAAAACCAACTCTTTCAAGTCATGCCAGACGGAATAAAAAGATTCCTGCTTAAAACGGGTCAGCCCGTTGTGAACGGAGATTTTCTCTTCCAGCCGCTTGAAAAGCCGCTTTACCTTTCGGCTCATCCCTTTTCCTTCCCCAGGCAAGGAATTAACCTTCTGATTCAGCTCTTCCCTAATAGCTTGAATTTTTTGCTTCAACTCTCCGGTAATGCATTCTTTAAAACCGCTCGCCCTTCGAGCGATAACCAAAGCTGCGGCGTGGTGAACGGTTATACCGTACTGCCGCATGTACTTCCACCAGCCGATAGTAGAAGTGTGCGCCGGCCAGACCGGCTTTACGCCGATATCTTCCTTGAAAGCCCTTCGCATAATGGCTTCCGTTACTTTGCGGTAGGGAAAGTTGGCGGCCATTCGGTTGAATTTCTTATTGGTGTCCAGCCGGTCTTTGCCGAATTCGAGGTTTTCTAATGCGATAGGCTTACCCAAGGCTTTTGCGGTGTCCGTCACTACCTTGACAAGCGCCCCTATCAGGTAGGCGCGCCGGTATCCCCGGCCGTAAGCAAGTTCGGGTATCTTGATGTAGAGAAATCCATTAGGGTGAATCGTTACCTGGAACTCTCCAGCGTATTTGTGCAGGGCCTTCGGGTATGGTACGACAAATCCATCCAGCCAGGGCTCAGGCTGGCCGTTGAAGCCTGCATTTGCCAACGCCACCCCGTCCGGGTTGGTGTCCACTCCCAGATAACCCCTGTTGAGATTTGTTTGGGTTAGAGGCAATTCTGCGGTAAATGTAACGTGGACTCTGTACCGGCTGTCGCTGCCTTTAATCAGCTCTACGGAATAGGGAGCCCCGGAAAGAAGCAGCTCCAGCACTTTAACCTTGTGCTTCTCCAGCAGCCATAGCTTGCCACTTACCTTCGGCGCCCTTGTCATCAGCGGCCTGCCTGCGCTGTCCACTTCTTTCTGCTCCGACAGATGAGAGATGGTTACAGCAAGGTAAAACTCTCCGTTTCGCCAGCTCAGTTTAATGTTCGGGTTGCCGCCTTTGGTCTTGTCTCCTCTGGCGTAGAGACGGTTTCGCCGGGCGTTCTGCCACTCTTCTCTTGTAGCCCTGCCTTTACAGACCTGTTTCCACAAAGTGCGGCCGCCGAAAACTATTTTGGGCATGGCGTTGCTGTCCCGGTAGTTTTTTAGTTTCTCCAGTTTGTCGGATAGCTTTTTTACCCTGGCCCTGCGGCCGCGCATGGTGAGTTTGGCTTTTTCGATTCTAACCGGATCATTTACTCTGATAGCTCTCTCCAGGTCTTTTTCCACCCGGCCGAGCTTCTTCTTGGCGCGGGTCAGTTTTGCTTCTGCCTCTTTGATTTCCAGGTTTAAAAGCTCTTTTTGAGAAATGATGATTTCTTTCGCTTTAAGTATGGCATCGTCGGCAAAGCGGGAGTTCAGGCCAAACGTTTTTTGACCCTGCTTTTTGAGTTCTTCCCGCGTATGCCCTTCCTGCAGGCGATTAAAGGCCCACCGCATGCAGGCACCAAAAAGCCGCATCTCGGTGTCAAGTGGAGTTTCTTCTCCTCGACTCCATCTTTCGGCGCGGAAAGCCGGGTAAACTTCTGGGAAAAACTCGCCGCAGACGGTGTATTTCATGCCGCTTTTAGGATTAATCAATTCCTTTTTCCGCTTCTTCATCCCGCACCACTTCCGTATCAGTTCCCGAAACCCTTGCCGAACTTTTTTGCCACCGCGAGCGCCGTACAGCCGGGCCGAAAAAGATGTCACTATGGACAACAAATCCTGCAACAGCTCCGTGTATGCGTCTTCAGACTCTTTTTGTGAAGTGATCTCTATTTCTGCCCCGCAGTATCTCAAATGGCGTTCAAGATAACCATACCCGAAACGTGCTAGCCGATCCGGGTACTCGATAATGAGCTTCTTGAACTCACCTCGTTCAGCGCTCTTGAGCACCCGCTCCAGGCCACGGCGGTTCTGGTTTAAACCTGAAGCCACATCCAAATACTCCGCCACTATGCGATAGCCTTTCTCCCGTGCGTATGCCCGCAACCTTTCCATCTGACGCTCCAGATTTCCCGCATCGGCCTGCTTCTTCGTTGATACCCGAGCATAGAGGACAACCGCTTCCGATTCTGTCTTCATCCCTCCCGTTCCCAAAATGCGATTTATCTCCTCCACCGGGTATCTCCGCTGGCCGCTGGGCAAGCGCACGGGCTTGATCAATCCCTGCTTTTCCCACGCTCGGAGCCTGTTCGGGTGTACACCTAACTTCTTTGCTGCTTCACCTATGGATAAAAGTTCCATAATTTTATGATAGCAAAATAGTTAGGTACAGTCAATTATAGTACGGTTTCTTGAAGCTGTTACAATCCTCCGTAAAACTTTTCTCTATCTGGTACGATTCTAACACCCTTGATTATAATTGTCACTATCGATAGTTTAAATTTCGACAAGATTAAGTCATTGGTAGGTTAACGGCCCATTGACTCGGCCCTCTTCTAGAAGTACAATAAATACAAATTAGTATATATAATTGATCAGCAACCTGACGGGTGGGAAAAATTCTTGCCTGGAGGGTTCATCATTAACTGTCCCTGAGAGAAAGGGTTGCCGGTCACAAGGGGAGGTGGAATATTGTGTTGCTGTTTGGGCTTACTCTGTTGGTATTATATAAACCGAAGGGGTAGGCCTTTATTTATGTCCAATTAACCCGCGCGCAACGAGGTGATAAATCCGTGGAAGAAAGAATTGGGGTAGTCGGCATTGTGGTCACTAATCGTGAGGTCGCACCCAGAATCAATGAAATTCTGGCACAGCACGCCGAAATTATCGTCGGCCGGATGGGCATTCCCTACCGGGAACGGAATGTTTCGGTCATTTCGCTGATTGTCGACGGAACTACCGACGAAATCGGCGCCCTAACTGGAAAACTGGGAAACCTGAAAGGCGTCCAGGTTAAGTCCGCGCTGGCCACCAAAGGACCTGTTAACCAGGTTAAGTAGATCTGCTTTGCGTTAAGTAACTCATAGTAATCAAAAACAGAAGTAACTGTGTCCAGACATACACTTCAGAAGGCCAAGGTTATTCCCCCTGAGAATATAATAATATAATAATATAGAATAGAATATATGGAGGTGAACGAAATTGGCCATCGCCAAGGCTGATTTTATCAAGGAAGACATGATTTGGGAGCTTCTCGACCAGGGGAAGCAGGCCCGTCGAGAAGAAGTTAACGAGATTATTGACAAGGCCGCCACCGCTACCGGTCTAGCGTTAAAAGAAGCGGCTATCCTTCTCCACGTTGACGATCCGGAATTATTAGAACGGATGTACACTGCAGCTAGAATGGTGAAAGAAAAAATCTATGGCAAACGTTTGGTTCTGTTCGCTCCCCTCTACATCAGCAATTACTGCATCAACAACTGCGTCTACTGTGGTTATCGGCGGCACAACCAGATGGAACGGCGCAAGTTAACTATGGCCGAGATCGCCGACGAAGTCCAAATCCTCGAGGATATGGGGCACAAACGGCTTGCCCTCGAGTGCGGTGAACACCCAACTGAATGTCCGATCGACTACGTGTTGGAGGCTATCCAGACCATTTACCAGGTTAAACGGAAAAACGGCAATATTCGGCGGATAAATGTCAATATCGCCGCCACCACTGTTGAAGAATTCCGCCTGCTGCACGAAGCCAAAATCGGGACCTACGTTTTATTCCAGGAAACTTATCACCGGGAGACTTATAAAAAAATGCACCCATCCGGGCCAAAAGCCGACTACGATTGGCACACCACTGCCATGGATCGAGCCATGGAGGGGGGAATTGACGACGTCGGTCTGGGTGTTCTCTTCGGGTTATACGACTACAAGTTTGAGGTAATGGGCCTTCTGATGCATGCCCAGCACCTGGACCAGGAAATTGGCGTCGGGCCACATACGATTTCCGTTCCCCGTTTACGGCCGGCACCAGGGGTTAACCTGGAAACCTTCCCCTACCTAGTCTCAGACGATGATTTCAAGAAAATTGTGGCGATTATCCGCCTGGCTGTCCCGTACACTGGTATGATTCTGTCCACCAGAGAAAGGGCAGCTTTTCGGCACGAGCTCCTTAAGGTAGGGATCTCTCAGCTCAGCGCGGGTTCCTGCACCGGGGTCGGGGGATACCGGCGTGAACTGGATCACCCCGAGGCAGACGACCTGGACCAAACGGCCCAATTCAAGGTTGACGACAACCGCAGTCCTGACGAGGTGATCCGCAGCCTGTGCCAGGATGGTTATATTCCCAGCTACTGCACTGCCTGCTACCGCCAGGGTCGGACTGGGGATCGTTTTATGGCTCTCGCCAAATCGGGACAAATCCAGAACGTCTGTCAGCCCAACGCCATCTTGACTTTTAAGGAATACTTACTGGACTACGCCTCACCAACCACTCGCGAAATAGGCGAGAAGCTAATTCAGGCCCACCTGAACGAGATACCACATCCAGCCATTCGGCAGAAGACGATCGAGCGGCTCGCCGAGATAGAAGCGGGGAAACGTGATTTGTACTTCTAGGAGGTAAAAACACATGCAAGAAACGCCACGGAGCGACCGCATGCACATCGCCATTTTTGGCCGGCGCAATGCGGGCAAATCCAGTCTGATTAATGCCTTGACCAACCAACCCATCGCTCTAGTCTCAGATATCCCTGGGACAACGACCGACCCGGTTTACAAATCCATGGAAATGCTGCCCTTGGGGCCGGTGGTGTTGATCGATACCGCTGGGATTGATGACGTCGGAAGTCTGGGGGAACTTCGCGTTCAGCGAACCATGGAGGTCTTACACAAAACGGATCTCGCCATTCTCCTGATCGACCCCCAGGTTGGCATAGACGATTTTGAACTGGAACTGGTCCAACAAATTCGCGCTCAAGGAATTCCTTTAATCGGGGCAGTAAATAAGGTTGATACTGTTCAGTCCCTGGAGGCCCAACCAGACTGGGAAACACGGCTTAATTTAAAACTGCACCGCATCAGCACCCAAACTAAAGAAGGGATTAACGAACTCAGAGAACTCATCATTCACACGGCCCCAACTGACTGGCAGGCGCCAACTATCCTCGGTGATCTCATTCAGCCGGGTGATACCGTGGTCATGGTTGTCCCCATCGATCTTGAGGCCCCTAAAGGCCGCCTGATCTTGCCCCAGGTGCAGACTCTGCGGGATATTTTAGACCACAACGCCCAGGCAGTCGTAGTCAAAGAAGATGGCTTGAGCGCAGTGCTGGACAATCTGCGGCAGCCCCCAAAACTGGTAGTAACCGACTCCCAGGCTTTCCATCAGGTTAACGCCATCGTTCCACCTGAGATCTCTCTCACCTCATTCTCGATTCTCTTCGCCCGCTATAAAGGGGACCTGTTATCTTTAGTCAAAGGGGCCCGGCAAGTAGCTGCTTTAAAGCCAGGGGACCGCATCTTAGTTGCAGAAGCCTGCACCCACCACCCAATCGGCGAAGACATCGGACGGATAAAAATACCCCGTTGGTTAAGCCAACGGGTCAGTGAGCTCGAATTTGCCTGGGCCACGGGAAGCCACTTCCCAGCAGACTTAAACCGGTATTCACTAGTAATCCACTGTGGCGCATGTATGATCAATCGCCGAGAGATGTTACACCGCATTCGCCAGGTTCAGGCTGCAGGTGTCCCTATCGTCAACTACGGCGTATTGATCGCTTACTTACACGGCATCCTGGAACGCGCTCTGGCCCCCTTCCCCGAGGCCAAGCGACTCTGGGCAGCCGCGAGCAGCAAGTAGAGGTAGTGGGTTACCACCTCCTCTATTTGCCCTCATATGAATCCACATACATGAATCCACATACAGCTCACGCCCGCTGATAATCTCAATCTCCGCACTTCCACAGTACGGTTTATTATCCTCTGGTCATCTTTTCATGCAGCCGCCAGATTATCCCCTGCAAAATGTCACTCTCACTGACAACCAGGCCATCCAGACCTAACTCAGCCAGGATTGTCGATAAAATAGTAACCCCAGCCACAATAATATCGGCCCGTGCCGGCTGCAGCCCGACTACCTGCCGCCGTTCTTCTAACTTCATCGCCGACAAGGTAGTCAGCAATTTGTCTACAACCACCCTGGTCAAGTAATACCCGTGGACACGTTCTGGATCGTAGCATTCCAGCTTTTGCTCGATCGCCGCTAGGGTGGTCACGGTGCCGCCAACGCCAACCAAGCACTGGGGTCGACCGGCCTTTATCTCGGCCAGAACCGGGGCCAGGACTTCTCTTAGCTCATCAGCCGTAAGACTTCTTTCCATAAGGCGCACCGCGCCGATTTCAATACTCCGGCTCACTATTCCAGTTCCGGGAACCACCCAGGTGAACTCGGTACTCCCCCCACCAATATCCAATACCACTGGCTGGCCGAGGTTCTTCAGCCCCCGGCAGGCTCCGAGATAAGACAGTTCAGCCTCTTCTTTTCCGCTAATAATTTCAACTCGCCAACCAGTCTGCTTCCACACCGTCTGGACAAATTCGGCGGCATTGGCCGCCCCGCGAGCCGCACTGGTAGCAACAACACGGATACCGGCTACCGGGTACTGTTTCAGCAGTTCCCGGTAACCGCGCAGCGCCGTCACTGTTCGTTGGATCGCTTCTCTCCGCAGAACCGATTGAGTTCCTATTCCTTCGCCAAGGCGGGTGGTGTTCAGAGAAAAATGTTCAACCTTTAGTTGGTCCAGCTCAATTGTCCCGATTAGCAAACGGGCAGAGTTTGTCCCAATATCAACCGCGGCATACCGTGCCATTTATCCGATACCTCATTCGTGACGAAAAAATTAAATTAAGCATTCCCAAAATAGGAATGCTTGAATTATTCCTTCATCATTAAAACCGTGAAGAACCCCGTCCACCACGTTTTGAATCCATGCTTCTTTTGATGGCCTGCTGCCTTTCATCACTTTCCTTAAGGAACTTGGCCAACTTGTCCTCAAACGAAATTCTCGATTCCTGTCGGGCATACCGTTCGCGGGCAGCACCTTCTGGTCTGGCATTAACCTGTTTTATCGATAAACCAATTTTCCCCTTAGAATCAATGTTGATGACTTTTACCTTTACTCGATCATTCTGTTTTAGGTAGTCTTTGACATCCCGAACATAGGTATCAGCTACCTCAGAAATGTGGACCAGTCCAACGAGACCTCCTGGGAGTTCAACAAACGCCCCAAAACTCGTAATTCCAGTGACAACTCCCTCCACAATGCTGCCCATGGCAATGGTCATAAACTAGAATAGCCTCCTTAATCCTTAACTCACAGTTAAATTCTACTCAACAGCCATTAAATTTGTCAAGATGTCAAGCCACAGATGAAGCGGTTGTACCGAAAAATTAAACGGCGTCTCTATTTGTTCCTGGGAGGTTGAACCTCAATCAATATCTTCTCTCCTGGTTTAACCAGCCCAAGCTTCTCCCTGGCAATTCTTTCCACCGTCGTGTCGCTGTTGAGTTGTCGGATGTCCTCCTGCAGTTTGGCATTGATCTGCAGCAGCTGTTGTTTCTGTTTTTGCAACTCGGCTAGCTCGGCGTTCATCTGCTGAATATGCTTGAACTGCGGTCCCCATAAAATAACCGCCAGAACCAACAACCCCATCGACAAACAAAAACCAAGCTTCAGTTTTATCCGGCTACTTTTCCTGCGCCGCGTCACGTCCTTCTTCCTTCGCGTTGTTGGGTCAGGAAAATCGATCAAATTACCTCCACTTTGATTTAAAACAGGTAACTTAATCCGCATTATTATCCTCCTCCAGCCCCTCGAAAATTCCCAAAGACTGGCCGGGGATCACAATCACGACCTCATAGCCTTTGGTCCGAGCGCGATTATATAAAGTAGCGACCGTGCTGGCACTCAACTGCAAGGTCTTGGCAATTTGTTCTGTAGTTCGGCCCATTTCTTTCAGCACCACCACCTGGCGCTCCCGGAAACTTAGCTTCTCTACCCCTCTAATCTCAATTTTCATGACAATCTCAGTCCTTAATTCTCGATCTAGACAAACACAACTTATTCACAATTTGTCCACATATTGTGGACAAATCTTGGACATAATCATTACAATTATTCTACATCCACCTAAATTATCCTTCCCCTGGAAAATATTTAAATAATCTCTATTTATTTTTATTTATGAGGGTGCCTTTTTCCCCACCAATTCACGAGCGGTCGGCTCAAGCCACGCCATGCGGCTCTTGTCGCGCTGGCCACTTGGCGTATAACCATGTTAATCAAACCAAGCGGGATAACCACCAGACGAGCCACCAGAGAAAAAGGGAAAATTACGACCTGTATCAGAATATTTACCAGTTTAGCCAGCCATTGAAATAAACGCCGGCACATTTTTATAAATAAATGGCTGCAAAATCGCCAATACAAGAAGAATCCCAGGGCCAAACCAATAAAGACATAAGCCCTAACCTCACCCCAGTTACTAAAAAGTAACAGGCCGAACGCGATCCCGGTCAGAAACACCCAGAGCAAAAAATCGGTTATAGGCGTCAACAAGCGGTGCGGTTTTACCAAGCCACGCCAGACCCGGTAGCAGTCAAAGACTATGCCCATCACCAAACCAGTTCCCACCGTAACCACCATATATAAAAACTGCTGCGATAAGGGCACCATCGCTTTCACTCCCATCAATAGAAACCTGGTCATTAACTTGGCTACTTAAGCAAACGCTGCCAAAATCCTCTCCCCCTGCCCTTGCCATGTTTACCGGCTCGCTCGTCAAGGTAGTCCAGGGTTTTAATAGCCCCTTCCACAGCTAATTTACCGTCTTCTAGATTAAGCTGCAACACGTGAAGCCCCTGCCCCTTCAGGGCCAACATGCCCATGTTGGTTTCCAGAATAATCTCATCTTCATCAAAGCTTTCCACGTGCAGCACACCGGTCAGCACCAGTCTCTGCCGATTACTCAAGACGATCTCGTGCCCTTCACTCACGGCCTATCCCTCCCTCTTACCAACCCACTTCTGCCCGGAACACCACTACTTACATTTTTATGTTTTCCTATGTAAAATTAGTACGAAAAGGTCGCCTCCCTGTACTGAAGGCGACCCGTAATCCACACTTATACTTTTTCTTCTTCAAGGATACGATAGAGTTCTTTGGCCTGTTCCACCCGCGGGTTTTCCAGCAGCATAAGGACCTCAATCTTAACCTTTTTGTGGCCAAAATCCAGTAACAACAGATCCCCCGGCTTAACCTCACTCCCCGCCTTAGCCGGTCGCGTATTAATCTGCACCTTACCCGCATCACACACCTCTTTGGCCAGGGTCCGCCGCTTAATCAGTCGGGAAACTTTCAGGAACTTATCCAGTCGCATAACCACCATCCCGGGCCCAGAATATGAATAAAAATCAGGCTCAAATCGAACCTGATTTTTAGGAGAGTTTGAATAATTAAGAGGCACCTTAGTTAACAGCGTCTTTTAACGCTTTACCGGCCTTGAAAGCTGGAACTTTGGTCGCTGGAATTTCGATCTCTTCACCGGTTTGCGGATTACGGCCTTTCCGTGCTTCCCGTGTCCGAACCTCAAATGTTCCAAAACCAACCAATTGAACTTTATCACCGCGCCCAAGCGCTTCTTCGATACTTTCAAATACTGCAGTCACCACTTTTTCGGCTTCTTTCTTGGTAATATCGGTTTTTTCGGCCACGCTGCTCACCAGTTCCGTCTTATTCACACTTCGTCCCCTCCTGTATTTTTATTAGGTTTGTTGTAGCATATTCGCCAAAACCCTTAAGTTTCCTGCTGCCTGGAAAATTTTTATCAAATTTTCCCCTTAAATTCCTGAGCTTTAGCCTCTTCCCACCAGATATCCATCTGCCGCAGATCCAAATCGTGGAGGGCCTTGCCTTCTCTCGCCCCTTTTCGTTCGACATATGCAAAACGTTTGACGAACTTTGCCGTAGTTTTATTTAAGGCCGTTTCCGGGTTTATTTTTAAAAACCGAGCGACATTCACCACAGCGAAAAGGAGATCACCCAGCTCTTCCTCGATTTTCTCCTGGCGCTGACCAGCACAGGCCGCCCGTAGTTCCCGCAGCTCTTCTTCAACTTTACTCCAGGCCCCGGCGACATCTGGCCAATCAAACCCAACCCGGGCCGCCTTGCTTTGGACCTTATCCGCCCGTAACAGAGCTGGTAAGGTCTTAGGTACATCCTCGAGGAAAAAGCGAGGCCTCTCTCCCGCTTTTTCCTCCTCTTTCAGGCGCTCCCAGTTAATCAAGACATCCTTGGTTCCCGCCACACGGACTGCGCCAAACACATGGGGGTGCCGATGGATCATTTTCTCCGTGACCCGCCGAATTACATCATTCAGGTCAAAGCTTTCGGCTCGCCTAGCCAATTCAGCGTGAAATACAATTTGTAATAATAAGTCTCCCAATTCCTCACATAATTTATGCATATCTTCCTCTTCTAGGGCTTCAACCACCTCGTAAGTTTCTTCGAGCAGATATGGTTTTAACGTTTGGTGAGTTTGCTCCCGGTCCCAGGGACAGCCCCCTGGGGACAGTAGAGTCTGCATCACCTTAACCAGGGGATCAAGGGGATAACTGCTTACCCCATCCCAACCAAATTTCGGATGCGCCGGCACATAAATACTGGTCAGGTGATCAATCCATTCCAGCCGGTCCAGTTCATAAAGGGGAATTTCGGCCACCTTTTCCTCTCCCGGGATCCCAGCCGCCCGAACCAATGTAATCCTCCAGTCGTCCGGGTAATGGTCCATCAGCGTTAATTTGACCTCACCAGCCACCAGACGGTCATAAACCTGGGTTATGATCAAGCCAATCGCCGGATTGAACCCGGTTTTGTCAAGGGACAAGGCATCCAGAATAGCAACCCCGTTAGTAGGATCAATATTTAGCGTGCTGTACATGGCTTCCACACAACTCATTGCCGGCAGGACCCGTACCCTGTGCCCTTGCGCTGGCGCGACCGCCAGCAACTGACGAACAGCCTGTTCCGCGACCAGAGGGTGCCCTGGTACAGCAAAAATAATTTCTCTCCCGGTATTCTTTGCCAGTTCTGCAAGGAGAGCATCCACCATGGCCTGATAAACCTGGTCAAAAGTTTCATACTGCTCATAGAAACGATCAAAAGATTGGTACGTCATCCCCCGGCGCACCAGTTCTGCAACAACCGGATGGCGCTCCGTCCGTAAAAATACGGGTTGTCCACTTAGTAGCAACTCCAGGGAACCAATCGACAAACTGTCAATTGCCCCCGGACCCAGGCCAACAATCGCTATTTCACCCATTATATCTAACCCCTTATCCATCTTAAGTCCTGAAAAACATTCGCCAGCCGCGGCCCGATCCAGGGAATCAGTCCCAACTCCCTGGTAGTCAGTCCACCAACAAGTAGCAGACTGACACCGTAGCTAATCATCCCTACCGCGATGACCGCCAGGGTAGTCAGCTCTGGCAGTGCCCAAGCCAAGGTTAGAGTCTGATTAGCCCAGATCACGCACGCCCCCATAATTGTAACAGCCAATCCAGGTTTTAGCAAGAGTGACACCCAATTGGGGGTGTAACCAATCAAGCCAAACAAACTGTAAAAATTAAGGGTGGCCGCCACGAGAAAAGTTACGTTTGTTCCAATGGCCGGTCCTCTAATACCCAAGCCCGGCAGGACGGTCAAATAATAATTAAGAAAAATTTTAAAAGCAGCACCGATGATCAGACTGCGTACGGGTAGCATCGTCCTGCCCAAACCCTGTAAGGCCCCGGCTGAGACTTGATACATTCCGAGAAAAACAATTGAAGGGGCCAAGACCTTGAGTGGAACACCCGCCGTTGGGACATTGTAAAGGAGATGCATAATTTCCTCCGCCAGGAGCCACATGCCAACCGCTGCAGGCAAACATAAAAGGAGACTGGCCCGTAACGCCAGGGACAGCTGTTCGCCAACCTGCTTGACTCTTCCTCGAGCTGCCGCCTCCGAAATAGCCGGCACCAGACTGGTCGTAATCGCTGTCGTGATAATCGTCGGCAGATTGATCAGGGTCCCCGCCATCCCTGATAATTCACCATAAAGGCCGGTCGCCTCTTCCACGGTGAAGCCAGCGACCTGCAGACGTAGCGGCACAAGCACTGCATCTAGGGTTTGCACCACCGGCATAACCAAGGCTCCCAGTGAAGCTGGCACAGCCAGAACCAGTAAGCGATATGTTAGCTCAACCATCCCCTCACGGGGCGTTGACTTGACCTTATTCCCGGCATGGTCGC
Organism: Bacillota bacterium; assembly: GCA_013178045.1. NCBI lineage: Bacteria > Bacillati > Bacillota > Bacillota bacterium. Next base: position 15,906 of record JABLXP010000007.1, on the reverse strand, counting down.
GCATGCAAAACCAGGTATAAAATAGCAGGAGAGTGATTAATCCGGCCGCACCACCGGCTACTGCGCCAAAAGCAGCCCCGGCAGCCGCAAACTCGACACCATAAGACATCAAGAGCAAGGCAGCCGTCAGAACTGTGCCAACCCGCACTAATTGCTCTACGACCTGGGAAACGCCAGTCGGCATCATCCACTGCAATCCCTGAAAATATCCTCGGAAAGCCGACATGACTGCCCCAAAGAAAACCGCCGGTGAGACCGCCAGGATCGAATACATCGCCCGTCGGTCGTGGAGCACTTGAAAAGCCAGCCAATCCGCCCAATGATACAGTCCATACGACATCACCGCACCCAGAGTGGCCAGAAGCACTAAAGCCAGATAAAGTACCTGGCGACCTCCCCAACGATCACCACGCGCATTTTTTTCTGCCACCAAAATGGAAATCGCGATTGGTAAGCCGGCAGTGGATAAGGCCAGCACTGTGGTATAAATTGGATAAGCCATTTGGTAGAGACCAATTCCTTCTGCTCCCACCAGACGAGCAAAGGGAATTCGGTACAGGACCCCGAAAAACCGGCTGAGCAAACCTGCTACAGTCAAGATCATCGCCCCAAAGAGAAATGAATTTTGTCTGGTCATCAGTCCACTACCACCCTGTTAACCAAAAATTTTAAGGCGGCGTAACCCTCGCCACCTCTGTAATCGAGTCGAATCTTATGGGGTTTTTGAATAATGAGACCTGAAAGGGGTTATCAGCCTATTGCTCCATCTGTTTGGCCAGGAAACCAGCAGCAGTTTCCGCTAATTTCAGCTCCATGTCACCCATCTTGACATTCGGATCCTTGGACATCAAAATGACGGCACCGATGGGATCGCCCTCGGCAATGATCGGAGCAACCACTTTCGCCGAAAGCTTGCACTCCTCGTCATCCTCAATCGCCGGACAACCTTTACAATAAGCATGTTCTCCCGCTTGATTGATTAATACCGGCTTACGGTCTTCCATAACTCTCTCGACCGCTGGATCAAGTGGCTTATTCATAAATTCTTTCTTGGGTGCACCAGCTACTGCGATAATGTGGTCGCGGTCAGCAATGCAAGCAATATGACCAATCGCTTCATGCAGGGAGTCCGCATATTCCTTAGCAAAGTCACCCAGTTCACCGATAGGGGAATATTTTTTAAGAATAACTTCTCCTTCACGATCGACAAATATTTCGAGCGGGTCACCTTCTCTAATTCTTAGGGTCCGGCGTATCTCCTTCGGGATAACGACCCGTCCCAGGTCATCGATCCGCCTCACAATGCCGGTGGCTTTCATAACGCAAACTATCCCTCCTTTTCATACAGTTCTATCCTCTGTAACCTTTCACTGATAGTATATAACCCCGTTACATGAATTATTCATTTTTTTCCACAAAAAAGCGTGCCCTGCGGCACGCTTTCTCACCCTTAATTTTTTTGTCCCTCCGCCCCGGGACCTTCAGATGGAGCTGAAGCCGGCTGAGCTGGCTGGGAGTCACCTGACTTGACAATATTTGCCTTTTGTTTAAGTTCTTCGACAAAACGATGAAATTTCTCGGTTTGTTTTTGCCTGGTTAATTCACTCTCGATCTGATTCTTGGCTTCTTCATATGTCTGCTGTCTGGCTGGCCGACGATCCTCCACCTTGATTACATGAAAACCATAATCAGTCTTTACTGGCTGGATGGTAAATTCTCCTGCCTTTAAAGCAAAGGCCGCTTGCTTAAATTCGGGCACAAAGTTAGTGTCTTCATCAATATACCCCAAATCACCCTGGTTCTCCTTCGCTGTCGGGTCGGTAGATTTCTCGCTGGCGAGTTTGGCAAAATCCGCGCCGCCTTTGAGGTCTTTGATTACCTGTTCAGCTTCCTCCTTGGTAGGTAGCAGGATGTGACGAACATGCCACTGCTCAGGAGTTACAAATAGACCTTTGTTTTGGTCGTAGTAGTTTTTGACCTCGGATTCGTCCACCTTGACGTCAGCAATCACCTGATCATAAAGTTTCTCTATCAGGAGCTGGTCGGCCAAATACTTTTTGTATTCACGTTCACTGATTTTCAGTTCTTCCTTGAGAATTTTTTGAAACTCCTGTTCTCCGCCAACCATCTGCTTATCCTGGTTGAGACGGTCTTTGACTTCTTGATCCTTAACCTTTAACCCCTGTTTTTTCGCTTCCTGAAGCAGAAGCTTCTCGGCCACTAATTGGTCCAGAACCATTTCTTTCAGGCTGTCCATGAGCTTCTGCCCACTTTCGTCCTCGAATTTAATGCCATACTGCTGTTCATACATCCGCTGCAGATCACTGACACGCTGTTCGAACTCTTTCTTTGTAATCGCTTCACCGTTGACTTGCCCAACCGTCTCCTTGGTAGTACTGCACCCGGCTAACCCAACCAATAAAATCAGAGCGAGAATGGCTACTTGCGGGAAAATCCGTTTAAACATGAGACATTAACCTCCCTATTTTTAGAACAGGCCCATTATACCAGAAACTGAATTTAGCCCGCAAGCGATTTAACCTCCCAAAATATCCCTTCTAACAGCCCCAGGAGTTCTTGTTGCTCTAAACCTCGAGTCCTGACAATAAATTCCGGGGTCCGCTGGCTGATCTCCAAACGCCAGCGGTATTTCTGGGTTAAACGAGCTATTTTCTCTGGATTAATTGTTGGCGTATGCGTAAATCTGATCCGCAAAGCATCCTTTTCCTGTTGGATGCTGGCTACCGCTACTTCCTGAGCCAGGGCTTTAATGCGGGTAACACAGATCAGATTCTCCAGGGAAGGCGGTAGCGGTCCGTAGCGATCCCGTAGTTCCGCGGACAATTCGTCTGTCTCCGCTGGTGTCTTAACCAAGATGATCCGCTTGTACAGTTCCATCTTCAACCGGGCGTCGGGGATGTAATCATCTGGAATATAAGTATCCACCGGCAGTTCAACCGTCGGGGCTGTCCTTTCCATGGCTGGCTTTTGCCCTTTTAGCTCCAGAACCGCCTCTTCTAAAAGCCGGTTGTATAAGTCAAAACCAACCGCTGCCATATGACCGTGCTGCTCCGCCCCCAGAATATTGCCGGCACCCCGGATTTCCAGATCACGGAGGGCAATCTTGAAGCCCGAACCAAACTCCGTAAACTCGCGGATAGCTTGTAACCGTTTTTCTGCGCTCTCTGATAACACGCGATCTTTGCGGTAAGTAAAGTAAGCATAAGCCAACCGGTTAGAGCGCCCCACCCGCCCTCGTAATTGATAAAGCTGAGACAAGCCCAGGTGGTCGGCCTCACTAACGATCAGGGTATTCACATTGGGAATGTCTAAACCTGATTCAATGATCGAGGTACAGATCAGCACATCGTACTCCCCGTTGATAAAGTCAAGCATGACGCGTTCCAAATGGTCTTCCCGCATCTGGCCGTGAGCCATACCTAATCGGGCTTCTGGAACCAGCATTCGCAGTTCCCGGTAGAACCGGTCAAGGTCAGTAATTCGATTATGCACAAAAAAGACTTGTCCGCCCCGCCTCAACTCCCGACGGATCACCTCACGGACCAATTCGGGACTGTATTCAACCACAAACGTCTGCACGGGAAAACGGTCTTCCGGCGGCGTCTCGATAATACTCATGTCACGCACCCCGACCAGAGACATGTGCAGGGTCCGGGGAATGGGGGTCGCCGTTAGGGTTAAGACATCGACATTCTGTTTTAAACGCTTAAGTTTTTCTTTGTGAGCTACCCCAAACCGCTGTTCCTCATCCACGATCAGCAGGCCCAGGTCGTGAAACTTGATGTCATCCGAAAGCAGCCGATGCGTGCCAATCACGATGTCCACGGAACCATCGGCAATCCTTTCGACGATCTGCTTTTGTTCTTTGGGCGTCTTGAAGCGGCTAATCACCTCAATATTTACCGGGTAGCCGGCAAAGCGGTCACAAAAAGTCCGGTGGTGCTGCTGCGCCAGTACCGTTGTTGGCACCAGGACAGCCACCTGCTTGCTGTCCATCACCGCCTTGAAGGCGGCCCGAATTGCTACCTCGGTCTTACCGTAACCCACGTCTCCACACAGCAGGCGGTCCATTGGCCGCGGTTTCATCATATCCTGTTTAACTTCTTCAATCGACTGCAGCTGGTCGGGGGTTTCCTCGTAAGGAAAAGCAGCCTCAAACTCTTGCTGCCAGACAGTGTCCGGCGAAAACTGAAAACCGGGCAAAGCCTCTCGGGCCGCGTACAGCTCCAGCAGTTCTTTGGCCATCTCGCGCACGGACTCTTTAACCTTCGCCTTGGCCCGGGCCCATTCCGTCCCACCCAACCGGTTGATTCGCGGCGCCACCCCTTCTGAGCCGATGTATTTCTGGATTAGATCAACCTGGTCAGTTGGCACATACAGTCGATCCTCCCCCTGGTACTGGATCAGCAGATAATCCTTCTGAACCCCGCCAACGTTAACCTTCTCAACACCCTGGTAGCGGCCGATCCCGTGGTGAACGTGAACCACGTAATCCCCTACCTTTAGATCCGTAAAAGTCTCAATCCTCGCCCCTGCTGTCGTCGCTGATTGCCGGCGGCGGGGCTTTTTGATCTCACCAAAGATTTCTTTTTCAGTGAGGACCACCAGCTTCGCGGTGTCCCAGGCAAACCCGCTCTCCAATAACCCTTCGCGAATTAAGACCTGACCGGGCTCAAGCTTATTCTCCCGTAGTTGTCCTACTGTAGCGATAATCCCATACTCCCAAAGGGTTTGCTGCAGATAATCAGCCCGACTGGCATTAGAAACAAGCAAAACAACCGCTCGCTGGTGCTGCTGCCAGCCACGGATCTCATCGGCCAGCATCCGTATCTGCCCTATGAAGCGGGGAACCGGTTTACCCGTCACGTTGATCAGATTTTGCGGTTTTAAGAATGGTATATTTTTCGGCAATAGCGTGAAGGCGACGAGCGAATAGCTGCTGGTCCCGACCATCAACTCCGAAAAGTTGGCCCAGACAGCTTGCTGGTTGGGAAGGGTCGCCCCGTCCTCAACCAGGTGCAGCCAGGTATCGGAAATCTCTTTTTCTATGTGCTCCATCGTCTCGGCAAGCCGGAGCGGTTCGTCCAAACAGACGATCGTCTGAGGTGACAGGTAGTCAAACAAAGTATCCAATTTAGGGAAAAACAAATGCTTTAAAGCACTAAATTCTTCGCCCACGATCGAGTTGCCCAGTTTTTCCAGGTAAACCTGCCCCTTGTCGGTCAGACGGCGAACAGCGGCGGCTGTCCCCCGTTTTTTTAGGTGCTTAACGGCCACTGGCAATTCAGCGCTTAGTTGGTCGATTGCCCGTTGAATCGCCCCACGATCCACAACAAGTTCTCGAGCCGGACCGATGATAACCTGATCAACAGGACTTATTGAACGCTGGGTCGTTACCTCAAATTGACGAATCGACTCAATCTCATCGTCAAACATCTCGATGCGAAAGGGGTGCCGGTGGGTGAGGGTATAAACATCAAGGATCCCGCCACGGATGCTGAATTGCCCCGGCCCTTCAACCAGATCGGTTCGCTCGTATCCCAGGCTAACCAGCCGTAAAGAGACTTCAGGCAAAGCCAGCTGCATCCCTGGCCGCAGCGCGAGGTACGACCGCTGCCAAACATCGAGCGGAACCAACTTTTGGGCCAGGCTTTCAATCGGGGTGACCACAATCCCCGGTTTACCCAAATAAAGATGTTCCAGTACGGCCAAGCGCTGGCCAACTACTTCCGGACTCTGGGCCACCACCCCAAAAGGCAGCGGGTTTGCCGGTGGGAACAGTAACACCTGTTCATCAGGCAGGAAGGTGCTGAGGTCAGTCACCACCTTCTGAGCCCCATCAATGTGGGCAGTCACCACCAGGAGGTTTTTGGCCTTCCGTTGCAAACCGGCCACGAGCAAATTTCTTTGCGAACCACTGGCTCCACAAATCAGTTGAGGAGACTTCCCTTGCTGCCATCCGGCCAGGAGTTGCTGAAATTCGGGTACCTCACCCAGCCGATTGAGTATTTCCTGCATTGTTGTCCCCCTTTTCGGCTCAACGCCAAAAGTCGGACGCCCTAAAAGGACCCCCTCAATCAATAAAACAAAACATTAAAGCTAAAGAAACGGCTTTAGCGAAATGCTAAAGCCGATGTCTAATGCCTGAAATACGGATGGTGAATGGTCCACCGTTCATCAAAGTCAAGTCCCAAAGAGGAAATACACTCATCGCAAAGGGTCTTGACTAACATTCGCCCCTGTTCATAATCAAGTTCAATTATATCTTGTCGCTCTTCCTCCGTCAAGTCAGTCAGTCCAAGCCCTTCTTCGTCAAAGGTTGAACCGTCGAACTCTCCCATAACGTCTTCGCAGCATTCGCAAACGTAGCAGATTTTCAAACTAAGCGTCCTCCTTCACAGGCTTAGTTTAACGCCTAGCAAACTCGTGCAGAACCAGGTAATTCCAGGCCGTATGCACCATCGCCGAGCTAAGCACGGCAACAAGCCACTCACCGGTTACTACATAAACCAGAACTGTCAGGAAGCCAAACCCGGCATGCCCGAGGAAGCTGATCACCGAGGCAGAAACATTTTCCCGAGCGTGCTTGGCAAGATCATAAACAGCTTCCACGCTGCCAAAGGTAAAGTGGCTCAGCCAGACTGAACCGCCAAACAAGACAGCCACATACGTCTTCAGCAGTTCTTCCACAAAAGGAAGTATGATTAGCAGGCGCGGGTTACCTTGGTTAGCAACCCAACTATTCACGACCCAGGCCATCCCCGCGGCCAAAAGCCCCGCCAGTAAACCCTTCATTAACCGCCGCCACCAAAAACCTGTCTGTATTCAGGGGTTGAGGCTTCCAGAAAAGCCAATTTAGATCCCGATCCCGCATCAAATTTCTGATGCCTCTATAGTATCGACTGAAGGTCTGCCTGATATACAAACAAAAACCTCGGATGACCGAGGTTTTCGATAACTACTCTTCAGCATTGTATTGATTCATGGCTACCTCAATCCCCTGCTCCAGCCAGGTTTCAACCACCTCGTGTATATTGCTGAGAATATTATCAATGACTTCCTGCTCCGCTGGTAAAAAGGGGTGCAGGACGTAGTCAACTGTCTCTGTTTTGCTCGGTGGTCGACCGATACCGATTCTGATCCGGCTGAATTGATCTGTACCAAGCAGTTGAATAATTGACTGGAGCCCCCGGTGTCCGCCGGCTCCGCCCCGGGCTCTGAGCCGAATTCGGCCAACCGGCAAATCCAGATCATCGTAGATCACCAAGATGTCCTGCGGGGTCAACTGATAGGCTTGAACAAACCCCTTGACCGCCTGCCCGCTCAGGTTCATAAACGTTTGGGGCTTGATCAAGACAACCTTGGCTACCCCAACTCTTCCCTCGCCCCATAACGCCTGATACTTACTTTTCCGGACTGGGATTCCCCACTGGGACGACAGATGGTCAATGGCCATAAAACCTAAATTATGCCGTGTCCGGCTATACTCTTCACCGGGGTTACCCAGCCCAATGATTAATTTGTGCTCCCGCCCGCTCTTATTTGTTCCAAACAACCTCCTAGCCCATCCAAAATCCACGGCTGGCTCCCCCCAAGCGCTTGATAATCTCAACAATACCCAATGATATTGTAGGTCTGATCAACCCCAGGTGACAAGCTCAAATTGATTTGCGCATGAATAAAGTACAGCCAGCGCTGTACCTTTGATTTACACAAGCATTTATCCTTGGTGGCACGCGACCGAAATTATCTAGCCGCAATATTTGGCATATCAAACCTGAAAAGTGAATATTATTGAGTATGAAAACTGGGACAATTGGGAAAGGGAGGGAAAGGAAGTGAGCAGCGTCAAACGAAGCCGTAGATTTTTCTCCATGCCGATCGTAAGTGTCGAAGAAGGTCAGCAAATCGGCTATGTTAAGAATCTGGTCGTCAACGCAGCCACCCTGGAAGTGGTAGCCCTTTTAGTTGAACCAAAAGGCTTGTTTAAAGAGCAGAAGGTAATCCCGTACACACGAGTTAAAAGCATTGGCGAAGACGCCATTATCATTGAAAAAAGCGGCAGTGCAGAAAAGCCCGCTAATTTGCCACAGATTATGCAGTTGATCAAAGACAAGATCGAACTGGTCGGGACCAAAGTCATCGATGAAACTGGCCTTGCCCTGGGAGTAGTTGAAGAATATCTGGTTGAACCGACCAATGGCAAGATCATTTCCTTCGAAATCGGGGGTAAATTCCTGGATAGCCTGGTCAAAGGGAAAGCCTACTTACCGGCCGAAGAAATAAAGACTGTCGGTAAAGATGTGCTCATTGCCAAAGCCGAAGCTGGAGCGAAGTTGGTTCGAGTCGAAGCCGGCCTGCCCGAAACTTGGAAAAGCCTGAAAGAAGGGTCTTCACATCTGCTGGAGGCAACCCGGCGCAAGAGCAAAAACCTGGGGGAGGCCATCAGCAAAGGATGGCTACCGAAACGTGCAGGGAAAACCGCTTGTGACCAAGCCGGACAGTTGCCGGCAGAGGAATTGACCACGCCTGGGCCGCCACCGGCCCAGGAAGTAATTCAAGTTACTCCACCCACCGTCGATAGTAAATCACCCGCAAATGAAAATGAAACTCCTGCGGAGGAAGCAACGTCATCTAAAACAGAAGAACTGCCGAAATAGTACAAAACCCCTCGTCAACCATTTACCGCGGCGAGGGGTTTTTATTATCAATCAAACAGCTTACTCACCGACAGGTCCTCATGGATGCGAATAATCGCTTCCCCCAACAGTGGCGCTATTGAGAGGACCTTGATCTTATCAATCCGTTTTTCTGGCGGTAAGGGAATGGTGTTGGTGATGACAACCTCTTTTAAGACCGATTTCTCCAGTCTTTCCACCGCTTTACCCGAGAGAACAGCGTGGGTGCAGCAGGCATAGACCTCCCTGGCTCCCCGTTCCATCATTTCCTGCGCCCCCTGGGTAATCGTCCCCGCGGTATCGATAATATCGTCAATAATGATGACCGTCTTGTCTTTGACCGTCCCGATTACGTTCATGACTTCGGAGACATTTGGCTCGGGACGGCGTTTGTCAATGATCGCGATCGGGGCCTCGATCCGCTCCGCCAGGTCGCGGGCTCTGGTCACTCCCCCCACGTCAGGCGACAAAACCACCACATCTTCCAAGTTCTTATTGCGGAAGTATTCGGCCAAAATTGGTACGCCGGGTAGGTGGTCAACAGGAATATCGTAAAACCCCTGAATCTGCCCCGCGTGCAGGTCCATCGTGATCACCCGGTTGGCTCCCGCTCCGGTGATCAAATTAGCCACCAGCTTGGCCGTGATCGGGTCGCGTGCTCTAGTTTTTCGATCCTGTCGGCCGTAACCGTAGTAAGGAATAACCGCGTTGATTCTGGCTGCCGATGCGCGCCGAATGGCGTCAATCATAATCAAGAGTTCCATGAGATGTTCATTGGTTGGGGGGCAAGTCGGTTGCACCACAAAGACATCAACCCCGCGGACGCTTTCATCGATCGCGACACAGATTTCCCCATCAGAAAAACGGCTAACTTTGGCCGCTCCCACGTACACTCCAAGGTATTCGGCAATTTCTTCGGCTAAGGCTACATTGGCGTTTCCGGTAAATAACTTCAATCTCATATTCGCCCCGGACATGTGCACCCTCCTACTGGATAAAAACTTAACCTCAGAATGATTCTCTCTCGAGGGCCAATTCCCTCTTTTTCGACAAGAACATTTCTGAATCAATCATGCTGCGCGGAGCGATCCGTTCTTTTCTTTTTCACCCAATCACGTATAACCGTCTGTCGGCTGCGCTCGACAGCCAGAGAATCCGCGGGAACATCTTTAGTGATGGTTGAACCAGCACCGGTAACAGCGTTAGCCCCAATCTCCACCGGGGCAACCAGATTGGTGTTACTGCCTATGAAGGCTCCGTCACCGATTCTGGTCGGCCACTTACGTACACCATCGTAATTACAGGTAATCGTCCCGCACCCGATGTTCACGTTTCGACCAACGGTTGCGTCACCTACATAGGCCAGGTGCGGAATCTTGCTTCCTTCGCCAACCTTTGAATTCTTGATCTCCACAAAATCCCCCACCCGGTTCTTGCCGGCCAGTTCGGTCCCTGGCCGCAAATAGGCAAACGGACCAATAGTGCACTCATCCCCCACCAGGCTTTTCAACAAAACCGAATTTTGAATCTCCACCCGGTTACCGATCCGCGACTCAACAATCCTGGTCCCTGGCCCAATCACGCACTCGCACCCAATCCGGGTGCCCCTCTCAATAATGGTGTTGGGATAAATAATCGTATCTGGCTCAATTTCCACCTCATCATCAATAAAAGTTGTCGCCGGATCAATAATCGTTACGCCAGCCTCCATCAACCTAACCAGTTTACGGTAACGCAAGATCTTTTCGGCCTCTGCCAGTTGAACACGACTGTTGATCCCGTAGGTCTCCCGGGGATCTGCCGCCACTACGGCTCCCACCTTCTGGCCAGCTCCCCGTAGCACGCTCAGCACATCCGTCAGGTAGTACTCACCCTGGGCATTGGCGGGACTAATCTCCCCAAGCGCCTTAAACAAGGCCACTTTATCGAAACAGTATGTGCCGGTATTGATCTCCTGCACCCGCTTTTCTTCGGCCGAAGCATCTTTTTCCTCTACAATTCGCTCCACCAGGCCCTGCGCATCTCGGATAATCCGCCCATAACCAGATGGGTCGGTCAGGTTCGCCGTTAATACCGTCGCCGCCGCCCCTGTCTGCTGGTGCTCAGCCAATAGTATAGCCAATGTCTCTGCTCGCAGGAGTGGAGTATCGCCGCACAAAACCAACACTGTTTTAATTTCCTCCCCGATCAGCGGCTGCGCCTGCATGACCGCATGGCCGGTACCTAATTGCTCAGCCTGAATAGCATACCTGACTTGTTCACCCAAAGCAGCCTTGACCAGCTCTGCCTCGTGCCCGATCACCAGAATTTGCTGATTTATCCCTAAAGACTGCACAGCCTCCAGCACGTGTCTAACCATCGGTTTCCCTGCTACTTGGTGTAATACTTTAGGCAGGCGTGATTTCATTCTCGTTCCCTTACCAGCTGCCAGGATGACTGCTACGACTCCCTGCATGGCTGTTCCCCCTTTTATGACCGCTATTCTAATCATTTCATGCCTTAACGAAAGATATGCAGAATCCATAGCATACGCTTATTTTTTTCTACACAAACACTATTTTTCCTGTAAGTATTGGAAAAAACAAAGGAGCGAATCCGCTCCTTGCCATCATCCGACCTATTAAGCTAGCAAAAATTGTCTGTGGTATTCAAAGTTAAATGGCTTCCTGGTAAGCTTTCAACACCGCCCGTTGAAGTACCTCCCGGGCCGCTGACGAAATAGGATGCGCTATATCGCGAAATTCCCCCTCCGGGGTTTTTCGGCTGGGCATCGCTACAAACAATCCGTTTGGTCCCTCAACGACCTTTACATCATGGACAACAAATTCATCATCAAAAGTCACCGACACAATGGCCTTCATCTTGCCTTCGAGGTTAATCCGCCTGATCCTGACATCGGTAATATTCATCCTGTTCACCACCCTTCTCCCACTACAACTGCTCTAGCTGAAAAAGGAAATTAGGCAATTACTAATATTCTCCATTTCCTAAAATATCCCTGCTTTTACAAAAAATTATTTGACGGGTCGAATTAAAATTTCTCGTTTCACCTCGTCTAATTTTTCAAGACGGAGTAAGGCCAGGTAGTTGGCCACCAGTTTGTCAGGCGGTGAGGCGGTTTCCATAAAAAACCCCATCCCCAGAACTTCCGCTCGAAACTCATCCATCAGTTCCTGCATCCCTCTGGCTGTTCCCCCTGCCTTCATGAAATCATCGATGATAATAACCCGTGCTCCCGCCGGCATGGCCCGCCGGGGTAAGGACATACTTTGAATTCGCCGGGAAGAACCTGAAACATAATTAATGCTGACTGATGGGCCCTCTGTCACTCGGCTGTCGGCCCGCACAATGATCAAGGGAACATTGAAGGCCCGGGCGGTCATCAAAGCCAAAGGTATCCCTTTGGTTTCAATGGTCACAATAAAATCAGGGTCAAGATCAGCAAACCTGGTGGCAAAAATCTCACCCAACTGGCCGGCAATCTGGGGATCAAAAATAATATCCGTCATATAGAGAAAACCTCCCGGTAAGATCCGGTCCGGTTTGCTGAGTTTTTGGACTAACTCCAGTAACCATTCCTCGGTCCGGGCAGAATCCTGCCGCGGAACATACCGTACTCCTCCGGCTGCTCCTGGGATGGTTTCAATCTGTCCGAGCTGGTTTTCGTCAAAGGTCTGTCTGATGATCGCTAGGTCTTCACTGATAGTCGATTTGGCTGCCTGAAACTGCTGGGCAAAATAATTTAATGAAAAGATTGTCCTGGGCTGGTTGAGCAGGATCTTAGTCATGATCACGATGCGTTCACTTCTCCGGAGCTTATCCAGGGGCAATACCTCCATTTCACCGGCCAAGTTAGCCTGTATCCGAATATTTTTGCCGGTACAATCCTGTATTATTCCACTTTCTACAGGAAGTAGTAAATCCCTGCCTTATTGATAGACAAAAAAGAAAATTGACCATCAATTGAAAGTCAATTTTCTAATTTTAAACCTAATTTGTCAGGAGCACTTTTTCGGCCAGGCGCAGGTCACTCGGCTTATCCACATCCACACCGACTTCTGGATAAGTTGATATTACGGCTATACCGCGAATACCCAGGAGTTCAGAGACTTTTTCTTCTGCTTCTTTTAAAGTTAGCTGACGGAATAAAAATTTCAACACAAATCCCAGGCCAAATAATCGGCTTAATGCTACCGGGTTCTTGCGCCGGCGCACTATTTCTTGGGCTATGGCCGCACACCGCTCGACAATTGCTGGATTAACAAGAAAAAGATTACCACCCGTAAAGGTACCGTCTTTAAGCTTAACATAAGTTCGCTTGACGCCCGGGTATTTGCGTTCATTGGCTTCCCGCGGCACCACCGGATAGTGCAGATCTCCCGGCCGTCGTGCGCATAATTGAAGAAAATTCTCAATGGCCTCCGGGGTAATCAGCGGAATGTCCGAGGTGGCCACCAAAACCTGCTTTACTCCTGGATCACCATTGACCTGGCCGTGACTCATTTGGGTTAACGTCTTCAAGGCATTTTGCAGTGATTCGATGGCCGTCGCTCCTGACTCGGCTAAACCAACACTTGGATTATTCCCATAGAGAAAACGCAACTCAGCCACTGGTCCAGCAATCACCACCCGGTCGATTTGCGATAAGTCCTGGAGGGCTTTTACCACATATTCCACCATGGGGTGGCCACCAATGGGAATCAGCGCTTCATTTCTGGCCGGGCTGCATTCCCGCAGTGGCCCAGTATTTAAACTACCTGCTAAAACTACTGCATCAATTTTCATAGGTTTATTCCCCCTTCACCGGGAACATCTACTTCAAAATCAACCCACCTCGGCGAATTGCTTCAATCATACTGTTTTCCGCGTTCTCGATATGCTCCTGGGCTAGTGCCTGTGCCTGGGAAATATTACGATCCGAGATCGCCTCGGCTAGCTTCTTGTGTTCCTCCAAGGACTCCCGCATCCGGCCGGGATTAGAGAGTGAGACTGTTCGAAACCGGTGAATCTGTTCGCGCAGGTTGTTGATAATTGTCATCAACCGCTCGTTCCGGCTGGCCCTATAGATCAAATCATGAAATTCCACATCAGTCTCCACCAGGGTATCCAAATCATTGGCTTCAATAGCCTCAGCTTTGCGCACCAGGTTGCGCTCCATCTGTTCCATTTCTTCTTCTGTAATCCGCTCGGCTGCCAGACCAGCCGCCAGGGCCTCCAGAGCAGCACGAATCTCAAAAACATCGACCACGTCCTTCATGGAAATCCCCGCCACGTAAGCACCTTTACGGGGGATCATCACAACAAATCCTTCCAATTCCAACTTACGAATCGCTTCGCGAACTGGGGTCCGGCTGACGCCCATCTCTTCTGCCAGTTGCACTTCCATCAGTCGCTCCCCAGGCTTCAGTATCCCGCTGATAATCGCCTCTCGCAACGACTCGAATACAATCTCACGCAATGGTTTGTAATTATCAAGTTTGACTGGGATTAAACGTCTCTCTGACATCCGGTGTCCCCCCCCTGCTAAATATGGTGATTAATGGCGAGAAATTATGGTCATGCCATCGCTAAATGGTAGCAACAGCAAACACTTCCGCATAGCGAGACTGAAACTGTCGGGCGAGGTGCTCGGCCTGCGCCCGATCTGCTACCACCCCGAATACGGTTGGGCCACTTCCAGACATTAGGGCACCCAGGGCTCCCCTTACCAGCAGGTCGTCTTTGATCTGGCCTATTTCAGGGTACCAATCAAGGGTTACTGTTTCCAAAACATTGACCAGATTAGCACAAATCCGGTCCAGATCACCTGCTTGCAGGGCTTGGATCATTTCCGCGGTCTGCGGTCTCCGTTTAACCCGTTCAGGTCGAAATCCCTGGTATACTTTTGCCGTCGATACGGCAACTGAAGGCTTGACTAAAACCAGCCATATTGGTTTCGGCGTGGTTAAGGACATGAGTATCTCTCCTTTCCCGCGGGCAACTGCCGTCCCTTCAAGGAGGCAAAACGGGATATCCGCCCCTAACTCAGCCGCAATACTGATTAATTCCTCTAAACTCAGCCCTAATTCAAAAAGCTCATTTATTCCCTTAAGGGCAGCCGCCGCATCAGCGCTTCCCCCACCCAGACCGGCAGCCAGGGGAATGTTCTTCTCCAGGTGGATAGCCACCCCACCGGTCCACGGATGACGCTGGTGCAAGAGCTTAACCGCCCTGGTTACCAGATTGCTCTCATCCACTGGTAATGCCGGCTGATTACAACTCAGTTCAAAACCGCCCGGTAGCTGGCGAAACATCAGGTAATCCCGCAGGTCAATGCTCTGCATGATCATCTCGACTTCGTGGTAGCCATCAGGCCGTTTGCCTAAAACATCCAATGTGAGATTGATTTTCGCTGGGGCAGAGATTACTAAATCATACATGTTTAGCCCTTTTCTTAAATAATATAAGATATTTTATAAGTATATTAAATATTTTCTGCTAAAATCCTTTTTTGTCAACAGCCTCCCTGAATAAAATGCTTTCTACCAATTAATCAACTTGGCCAGTTGTCCGCGCTGAACCTGCAGCCACTCCAGAGATTTAAACCGAATCTGTGGTGGCAATTTAGCCACCCCTGGCTCCGGATTAACTCCCCGCTCTCTATTTTCTGCAATCCCGTTAGAAATATTAACAAAACATAAAGGGGGAAACAGGACACACCACCAGTTAGCCCCCTGGCCCTGTCCAATCACAATCCGGACCGCTTCATAGCGGCCGGCTGGTAAAGTAAACTGTCCGTATGACTTTGTTGGAAAGTCAAAATACCCGAAGTAAGTATAAACGGGATATTTCTCCCCTGCCCTGGCCACCGTACTGGCAGCAAGGGACTCAATCCGCGGTAGATTCTCGCCCAGCAATTGACGTACCTCATCAATACCCGACGCCCGGGCAAAAACTGGTTCCATTTCGGCAATTACCGCATCTCGGACCCGATATTTCAAAGCTTGATCCGCCGGACTATCGCTATTGGCAATCACATGCAGGCGAATCAATTGATTATTCACCGGCGCCGGTTCCCGGGGTACTGCCAGAGACAGCCTGAATAACCCAGCCTTTGATATAAACAGCAAAGCAACCATCATACCTAATATAAACTTCTTCATCTTTCCCACCTCTCCACTCCTTATCCTACTAATTCCAGTTTGACCAGAAGTGAAAGCTTTTAAAC